>JBBSAN010000653.1:0-4468 GCA_038252265.1 Chloroflexia bacterium | reverse complement strand
TGGGATCGACCGCGACCGCTTGGAAGAAGTTATAGCCGGTTCCTGGATTCGGGCTGGCCGCCTGCGTCCAGCTGGTCCCATCCCAATGGAGCGCGAGGGTGTGATACGCGGCGGCCCCCGGCCCGCAGCAGGACGACCCCACCGTCCAGACGTCGGACACCGTCCGGGCTGCCACGCCAGCTAGTTGGTTGTACGAGCTGCCGGGACTGGGGCTGGGTACCTGCGTCCACTGCGTGCCATCCCAGTGGACGATGAGGGTTTGGGTGGGGACGATCCCCTAGCTCGCCCCCACAGCCCAGGCATCGTTCGCCGCTAGCGCCGTCACAGCGGTTAAATCATTAAAATTGCCGCCGGGCCCGGGACCCGCGAGGGGCACCACCTGCCACGTTGTCCCATCACCATGCAAAATCAGGACCTGCGACGGCGCGCCGAAGCCGCAAGTCGGCGTCGGACAGGTGCTCCCGACCGCCCAAAGATCGGTGGCCGTCCGAGCAGTCACGGCATAGAGATAGTTGGCCCCTTGACCGGGATTGGGGCTGGGCACCTGCGTCCATTGGGTGCCCTCCCAGTGGAGAATGAAGGTCGCGTTCCCGGTCACTCCCACCGCCCAGACATTATCGGCGGCCACGGCGGCGACGCCATACAGCCGGGTGGAGCCTGATGGCCCATTGGGACTGGGCACGATCACCCATCCCGTACCGTCGTTATGCAGAGTCAGGCTCTGCTGGGCATTGGCGGACGGGTTGGTATAGCCGACGGCCCACAGGTCGGTGGTTGTGCGGGCCGTCACCGCCTTCAGGATGTTCGGGTCGGGGGGGCGGGTCGGGCTGGTCTCGAGCAGCCAGTCCGCGCAGGGCGGGGTGGGCGTCGGCGTGCGCGTGGGGGTGCGGGTCGGGCTTCCGGTCGGGGTGGGAGAGGACACACAGTACAGGGTATAGCGCCCGGTCAGCGTGTGATAGCTGCCCGCCGAGCCGGTGTACCCCACCGCCCACACCTCGCCGGGTCCGGCGGCGGTGCTGGTCAAGGTGCCCAGGCCGAGGCCGGGCACCAGGCTCCATTGGACGCCGTCCCAGTGGGCGATCAGGCTGGTGGTCGCTCCCCCGTTGGGCGGATCGACCGCGCCCACCGCCCACACATCATTAGGGCTGCGCACGGTCACCCCGCTGAAAGCGCTGTTGCCGGGGCCGCTGTTCGGGCTGGGGACCGTGCTCCAGGTGGTGCCGTCCCAATGGACGGTCAGGGTCTGCGTGGTGCTGCCGCTGCGGTAATTGCCCACCGCCCAGATATCCGTGGAGCTGATCAGGACCACGCCCTGGAGCGTGCTGCTGCTCCCCGGAGTAGGACTGGCGACTACACTCCACGCGGTCCCGTCCCAGTGGAGGATCAGCGTCTGGGTGGTGCCGCTGATCTGCTGCTGCCCCACCGCCCAGGCATCGTTGGGGGCGGCAACGACCACGCCCGACAACACGTTGCTGGTGCCGGGGCTGGGGCTGGCGACGAGGCTCCACGCGCTGCCGTCCCAGCGTTCGATCAGCGTCAGGTTCCCGGCACTGCCCACCGCCCAGAGGGTCGTCGGTCCATCCACCGCCACCGCGTTGAGGAAATTGTCGCCGCTGCCGTTGGGGCTGGACACCATGCGCCAGGTGAGGGCGCAGCTGGGCGGGATCGTGGCCGTCGGAGGCGGGGTCGCCGTCAGGGCGCCGTCCAGACGCCGGACCGCCGGGCCCGCCAGGGCGGCAGGGGCGGCCGTCGAGGGATGGGGCAGCAACAGCAGGGCCAGCACCGCCAGCCCACCCAGCGCCGCGAGTATCCGGGGGATGTCACGAACCATCAAGCGCAACTCCTTCGTCGGGCGACAGGGGAACCGGCCCGTCCCCGGTCGGCGCGGACCCGCAGCCCAGGGTGCGCCTCGAGGGGCGGGGGCGGCGGTGCCCCGGCAGGCAGGCGACAGCCAGGGCCCCAATGATATCGTCATAGCGGATGAGTTTCATCATATCCGCAAATCTAACCTTTGTCAAGGGCAAATGCGCTACAGATTCTATCTCTGGTCGACTTATCGTGCATGGGTGGCAGGGGAAGCCGCGCGGGGAGGGCGCAGACCGGGGTCGGGCCGATCGGGGCGTGGACGCGGGGCAAGGCCGTGGCGGCGCTACAAACGGATGGGCCGTGCGTAATGCTGGAGGCGGCACGGGACGCCGTGCGCCAGGCCTGGCGCACGGCGCAGCCGGGGTGGGGCTACTCGCGGCGCTCAGCGTAAAGAAAGGGATCAGCAACATGGCGCGCACGCCTGTGCGTCGCACAGGCAGGGCGCGGAGCAGTATCAGGAGCCTCCTTTATCTAGTTCATCGCTCCTTCTTACGTTCGCATTACCATACGGCGGGGGGCTTTGTTGCAAAAAGCATTCGTGTCTGCTAGCGTAAGTTTCGCGCAACCAGAGCAGGTTTCATGTTTTGGCGATCCATAATGAGCAGGCGTGATCCGATTATCGGGCCCCCGCAGACGGTCAAATAGCACCGTTGGTCCAGGGAGGAGGCCCGCTTTCCCTATTGCAGGGCGGTCACCCGACGGCTTACCAACCGGGATGTGCTCATTGGCTAGCGCGACTCCTTGTTGCGGCTCCACTATCGTCTCTTCCAACTCCTTATACCCGTACAGAGGTGCTCATTTCGGATCGCCAAAACATGATTTGCCCTGTAGTTGCGCGAAACTTACGCTAAGAGGCGGGACGGTCTCGCTGGACCCCGCGTCCGCTGCCCTCGCGCACCTCGCTGTGCTTCGCCTGCCTGGCCTGGCGTGCATATCTTGTGGTGACCGACAACGATCAGGAACAGCGCGCCGCGTGGCGTGCGGCGCACGTAACCTTGGTCGGGCGGCCCACGCGCGGGGAGCTAGTGGGTCGTTTGTCATGGCCCTGGCTATTCCCGTAGGCGTGGGGTATACTTGCTCATCGCCCGTATTTTTGCTCATGATTCCCGCCACTTTTGGGAGGTGTTTCTGATGCCCCGTCCGCAGAAAGACCCGTTACGCGCTCTCACCCGCGCCGAAACTACCACCCTCACCAAAATCACCCGTGCCCCCAGTGCCACCCTCGCCCCGGCGGCCCGCGCCACCACCCTCTTGGCCGTTGCTGCGGGGGCGTCCGATCAGCGCGCCGCCTACCTGGCGGGCCGCCGCGCGGCCCACGCCGTCGCCGCCCTCGTCACCCGCTTCAATCAGGTGGGTCTCACCGCTCTGGATCCGCCGCATGGCGGTGGCCCTACCCCGCTCTATCCCCCGTCGCAGCGGGACCGCATTCTCGCTGAAGCGCAGCGGCCTCCCGACCGCGAGACGGACGGCACGGCCACCTGGTCACTCACGACCCTCCAACGCGCTTTGCGCCGCGCTCCTGAGGGGCTCCCGCAGATCAGCCGCTACACCATCTGGGCGGTCCTGCGCGAGGCGGGCTGGCGCTGGCAACGCCACCGCTCCTGGTGCCCCACCGGGACCGCCGTGCGCCCGCGCAAAAGCGGGGTCGTGACGGTCCACGATCCCGCTACCGTGCCCAAAAAAACTTGATTGAACGGGCCTACCGCACCGGCGAGGCCTGCGGTCTGGCCGTCTGGACGGAAGATGAAGCGGGGCCGTTTCAGACCCTGCCGTACCCCGGGGTGAGTTGGCAACCGCAGGCGCAGCCCGCCCGCTATCCGCACGAATATCTCCGCCGGGGGACGGCGAAAATGCTGACCTTGTTTCACCCGGCGAGTGGGCAGGCCCGCGCACTGGGAGTGACGAGTAGCACGAATGTGGTCTTACATGGCTGGTTGAAGCGCGAACTGCCCACGATCCTGGCGGAGTTGCCGGAGCGGGCGGGCGCGGTGAGTGCCGAGGCCAACCGTGCTGAATGGGGGGAGTGGCAAGCCGGCTTGACGCTGCCGGTCACGTTGCCCGCGACCCTCCCGCGTTTGCGGCTGCTGCTCGTGCTGGATAACCTCGCCGGACACCACACGGTGGAGTGGGTGCTGTGGTGTTTGGCCCAAGGGATCATGCCCTTGTACACACCGGTGGGGGGGTCGTGGTTGAATATGGCCGAGTCGTTTCAGCGGATTATGCAGCGGCGGGCGGTGGACGGGCAGCAGCCGGAGAGTCCGGAGGAGATTATCACCTGGGTGGAAGCAACGGTCGCGGGATGGAATGGGGCGCCCACGCCGTTCGAGGGGGGGGGGAAGCGGGCGGCGCGGCGGGCGCGGAGCCGGGAGCGGCGCCATGCGCTAGGCGGCTCCGGGGCGGTGACGAGGCAGCCGATTCGCTACCGTTCGGCTCCCAAAAACAAATGGTCGGTGCCGTGTCAAACGACCCACTAGTGGGTCACGCCCCAAATAGCTTGCCATTCAGCCAGGGTAAAGGTAGGCATAATAACGCACAAAATCAATGGCTACAAAATTTAGGCGTGACCCACAAGTGGGGAGTTTGACACGGACCCGACCAATTG
>JBBSAN010000652.1:0-4469 GCA_038252265.1 Chloroflexia bacterium | reverse complement strand
GCGCAGCGAAGGATCTTGTTGGGGCCGCCCAGTCGTCAGGGACGATCGTGATTGTGGCCTCGGCACCACGAACCGCCCCGAAGATCCTTCGCTGCGCGCAGGATGACAGCGGGGGTCGGCCAGCACCGAACGACTTTGCATCAGCCGTGGCTCCGGCCCGCGCCGTGCTTGACAGGGTTTCTACCATCCCGTATAATGAGTAGCACGGGTCGGGCTAACCGATAACAGATATACACACGTGCCTAGCTCAATTGGTAGAGCAGCGGTCTCCAAAACCGCAGGTTGGGGGTTCGAGTCCCTCGGCACGTGCCAGCTTTTTGCCCTTTAGCAGGGGCGCGTCATAACGTTTTTGGTCATTCAGAGGAGATGGGTGTGAGTACCAGACAGCAAGATGGCGGACCCGCCAATCCGGCCAAACGCCTCCAACCACGGCCTGGGGCCGCCTCCAACAAGCCCGTTCCCCCGGCCACACCCGATGGGGGGGCACCCCGTGCCGTGCCGCCCGCCCGGCCTGTTATCGCCCGGCCAGCGGGGTCGCCGGTAGCGGCGGTTGTCAGCCGGACCTCCGAAGAAGCGAACGACCCGTTAAGCCGCATTCGGCGGGCGCTCGTCAGTATCCGGGCCGAAGTGTTGAAGGTGACCTGGCCGACTCGCGAAGAACTGCGGAACCTGACCATCGTGGTCATCGGGATTTCGGCGGCGGTCGGGATCATCCTCGGTCTGTTGGATGTGATCCTGGCTGAGGTGATTCGATTCTTGACGACAGGAACGTTTTAGGGATGGCGGCTAAGGCGACACAAGACGATATGTTGGATGACGAACCCAGCGCGTCGGCGGTAGCGGCCCCAGAGGGCACCGCTGAAGAAGACGGGCGGCAGTGGTATGTCATCCATACCTACTCGGGCTACGAGAACAAGGTGAAGAAGAATCTAGAGCACCGTGTCCAGGCCCTGGACATGAGCGCCTTTATCTTCCGCATCGTTGTGCCGACCGAGGAAGAGATCGAAATCAAGAACGGCCAGCGCCACAACGTGCAGCGCAAGGTCTACCCCGGCTATGTCCTGATCCAGATGATCATGTCCGACGAGGCCTGGTATCTGGTGCGGAACACGCCCGGCGTGACCGGCTTTGTCGGCCTGGGCAACAAGCCGACCGCGCTTGCCCCGGAAGAAGCCGCGCAGATCCTGCGGCAGATGGAAGCCGAAGCGCCGCGCGTCAAGGTCACGTTCACGCGCGGCCAGATGATCAAGATCGTGGACGGCCCGTTCAGCGAATTCGAGGGCAAGGTGGACGATGTGAACCAGGAGAAGGGCAAGGTCCGCGTCCTGGTCAGCATCTTTGGCCGCGAGACGCCGGTCGAACTCGACTTCTTGCAGATCGAGCGCCTGGTCAATTAAGGCCCCGTGCTGCCCATCCGGCGTGGACGGCGGTGCAACTAAATTGAGAAAGCCTGGGCGGACCATCGCGGTTCGCCCGCTTTGTGAGACCGGCACGGGGCCTGTGCCCCGGCTATTAAATAACGGAGGGTGGCCCCGGCTGCCCGTTAGCACGTTGAAGGGAACGAATTACTGTGGCTAAAAAAGTACGCGCGATTGTGAAACTGCAAATCCCGGCGGGCAAGGCAACTCCGGCCCCCCCGGTCGGCCCCGCCCTGGGTTCGCACCAGATCAATATCATGGGCTTCGTCAAGGAGTACAACGAGCGCACGGCGTCGCAGGTGGGCACCATCATCCCGGTGGAAATCACCATCTTTGAGGACCGCACGTTCACCTTTATCACCAAGACGCCGCCCGCCGCCGACATGCTGCGCAAGGCCGCCGGGGTGCCGAAGGGGTCGGGCGTGCCGCACAAGACCAAGGTGGGCAAAATCACCCGCGCCCAGGTCCGCGAAATCGCTGAGACCAAGATGAAGGATCTCAACGCCGTGGATATCGAAGGGGCGATGCGGATGATCGAGGGTACCGCCCGCAGCATGGGCCTGACCGTCGAGGGGTAATCTCCAGCGATTCAGCAGCTTCACTATGGTGGGAGGGCGGCAGCGAACCGCCCGCCGGTACCACCCGGAGGAATACAGATTATGCAAAGCAAGCACGGCAAGAAATATCAGGCAGTCGCCGCCCTGGTGGACGCCACCAAGCTGTACGAGCCGACCGAAGCCGCGAGCCTGGTCAAGCAGGCGACCTACGTGCAGTTCGACCCCACACTCGAAGTCCACATGCGCCTCGGCATTGACCCGCGCCACGCCGACCAGATCGTGCGCGGCACGGCGACCCTGCCGCACGGCACCGGGAAGCCGGTGCGTATCCTGGTCTTCGCCGCAGGCGAGGCCGAACGCATCGCCCTGGATTCCGGAGCCGACTTCGCCGGGGCCGACGACCTGATCCGCCAGATCGAGGGCGGCTGGTTTGAGTTCGATATCGCCATCGCCACCCCGGACATGATGGGCAAGGTCGGCAAGCTTGGCAAGCTGTTGGGCCGTCGCGGCCTGATGCCCAATCCCAAGAGCGGCACCATCGCCAACCCGCAAGACCTGCCCCGCGTGATCGGGGAAGTCCGCCGGGGCAAGGTGGAGTTCCGCAACGACAAGACCGGCCTGATCCACGTCGGCATCGGCAAGGCGAGCTTTGACCAGCAGCAGATCCTGGACAACCTCTTCTCGCTGGTGGACGCAATCAGCCGGGCCAAGCCGACCGGGGCCAAGGGCACCTATATCAAGTCGATCACCCTGACCAGCACGATGGGGCCGGGCATTCACATGGATGTCGCTCCCACCGTCGCGCAGGCGTCCACCGGCGGACGGTAACGAGCGACGAAGTGCTGAGTGCTGAGTTGTTCTGGTAGCAGCGAATAAGAACGGCCCGTGACATCTTGTCACGGGCCGTTTTGTGTTGAGGTGTGGGAGCATCAGCCGTGCTAGTGGGTATCGCTGCCCAACCCCCGGTGTCATCCTGAGCGCAGCGAAGGATCTTCGGGGCGGTCAGAGGTGTTGCGATAACTACTCGGCTCTTCCCCAGCGATCAGGCCGCCCGCACAAGATCCTTCGCTGCGCTCAGGATGACACCGGGGGACGGTCAACCCTGTGCGATTTTGCATCAGCCGCATCCATACTGGAGGCATATTGCCGGATGGCGGCGAGCAGCGCGGCGTAATCGATCCGGGCCGGGTCGGTGGTGTCTACCTCCCAGAGCGGACCGTCGAGGGCCAGCGGCGCGGCCCGCCCGGTGGCAAGTTGGTCCCACATCTCTTGGACGGCCACCTCATCGACGTGCCCCGGATGCCGCTCGCCCGATGCGGTGCGGGCCTGGTAGCGGGCCAGCAGCACGGTGCCCTCGGTCTTGCACAGGATCTGGAAGGGGCGGAAGCCGTAGCGCGCCTGCAAGGCCTGAAATTCCCCGGTGGCCTGTTCGTGGTGGAAGTTGCTCTCGGCAATAAAGGCGCGCCGGGCGGCCAGTTCGATGGCGATGAAGTGGTAGAGCACGGCGTAGGTGGCGATCCCCAGCCGCCGGGACCATTCCCGGTCGCTCCAGCCGAGCTGGTCGAACAGGATCTCTTTGATGCCGTCTTTATAAATGAACGGCAGCCCCAGGTCTGCCGCCAGCCGCCGCCCCAGCGTGGTCTTGCCGGTGCCGGGGAGGCCGGTGATGATGATCAGCAGGGGGTCGGTGGGCCGAAAAGGGCGCGTCACGGGATGGCAGGCAGGATCGGCGTCAGGCTCTTGCCGACGGCCCAGGCTTTCAGGTACTTGTAGGGCGAGATCTCGCCCCGGCGCACTTTCCAATCATTGGGAGCGGTGGGGTGGCTGATGCCGAAATGGAGGTGGGGCGCGGTGTAGCGGGCATCGCCGCTGTGCCCGGTCAGACCGAGCAGTTGCCCGGCCTTCACCCGCACGCCCGGCGCGATGCCGGTGGCGATGGCCGACAGGTGCGAGCCATAGTAGCGCACCCGGTCATCCCCGATGATCGCCACCGACAGCCCGCCGCGCACCGCCGGGTTATCGGTGCGGGGGTTCCAGGTGTCCGTCCGGCTGACATATTGCACCACGCCGCTGATCGGGGCGACAAAGCGGCTGCCGACCGGGCAGAATATGTCGGTGGCCGGGTAGTCGTGGTGGTAGGCAGTGTACTGGGTCACCGCCGACGCGGGCCGCACCGGGAAAACGTAGGTGTAGCCGGGATGGGCTGCCGAAGTGTGCGCCTGGGACGGGGGCGTGGTCGCCTCCTGGCCCAGCGGGCGCATGGCGTAGCCGGGTAGAGGCGCGGCCAGCAGCAGGGCCAGGCCCAGGCCTAGCCCGCCCAGGAGGTGCCACCCGGCCTGGAAGCGGCGGAGTCTGGCCTGCGTCCTGCTCTCTGTGGACCCTTTCATGGCGTCGGTGTCTCCGCTGTTGCGGACCCCGCGCCGCTCGCCGGGGTCGGCGTTTCGCCCGCCAGGGGTGTCGTTGCGGTGCCTGCCGGGGCCGTTGTGGGGGTCTC
>JBBSAN010000651.1:0-4478 GCA_038252265.1 Chloroflexia bacterium | reverse complement strand
CCACCACCCCGGCCAGGGCCGTATACCACAGCGCCAGGCGCAGGCGGAGCGACATGGCTTAGCCCTCCGCCGTCGCGTCGGCCTCGTCGGCGCGAAGCATGTACCCCGCCCCGCGCACGGTCTGGATCAAGCGCGGTGCGCCCCCCGCTTCCAGCTTGCGCCGCAGGTAGCCGACGTAGACTTCGAGCACGTTCGACTCGCCGTCAAAATCGTAGCCCCAGACGTGCTCCATCAGTTGATCACGCAATAGCACCTGCATGGGGTGGCGCAAGAAGTATTCGAGCAGGGTATACTCGGTGGTGCTGAGGGTGATCGTCGCCCCCTGGCGACGGGCGCTGCGGCTGGCCGGATCAAGGCTCAGGTCGGCGTAGGCCAGGATCTCGCGCTGGGCCGGGGCGCGGCGCAAGAGGGCGCGCACGCGGGCGACCAGTTCTTCGGGCGCGAACGGTTTGACCAGATAGTCGTCGGCCCCGATCTCCAGGCCGATCACCCGGTCTTCCACCGCGTCGCGGGCGGTGAGCATGAGCACCGGGATCGGTTGGCCCCCCTCCCGCAGCCGCCGCAGCACCTCGAAGCCGTCCAGTTCGGGCATTCCCACATCGAGGATGGCGAGTTCGACGCCGGGCTGGGCCAGCAGGTGCAACCCCGCGGCCCCGCTGTTGGCGGTGGCGACGCTCCAGCCCGCGTGGGCCAGCAGGCGGCGCAGCATCTCGGTCAGGCGTTCGTCGTCGTCAACAACCACAATCTGCGGCATGAGCGGTCTTTCGGTGAGTGGGGCCGGGGTGGGGCCGGGGGACAGAGCCACCGACGGGTGCAGCCACCCTACCGCAGCATAAACGTTGCCACCAGGGCGTCAGAGCTTGCTACTGATCAGGAATTGGCGCCGCATCAGCGTACTGACGCCCGGCCAGAGCATCATCCGGCTGAAGGCATCGCGGATCGCCAGGCGGGTCGGGGTGGCCGGGACGAACCAATCGGCGACGCGGCGACCTGCCGCCTGGCAGCGCTCGACTTCGGGCCGCAGCCGGGCCTCATAGCGGGCCAGCGCGGGGCCGACTTCCGTCCCTGCCGTGGGCAGTTCGTCGGCCAGCAGCGTGGCCCCGGCCATCGCCATCGGCGCGCCCTGCCCGGCCAGCAGCGACACGCACGCGCAGGCATCGCCCACCAGCACGACCCGCCCCCGGCTCCACTCGGGCAGCACCACCTGGCTCACTGCATCATAATACAAATCAGTGGCTTCTGCACTACGCCGGAGCAACGTCGGCACGATCCACCCCAGGTCGCCGTAGACGTGCTGGAGGGCGGCGCGGGCGGCGGCCAGGCCGTGGCTGCGCGGGGCCTGGCGGGTGCGATAGAGGAAAAACGTGGCGAGCCGATCCCCGCACACCGGATAGATGGCGAGCTGGCGGCCTGGGGTGGTCAACGTCACGAAGGCATCGGGGGTGAGCGGCAGGCGGCCCGGATGGTCAATCAGAAACGCCACCGTCGCGTAGTCCAGGAAGCGGATATAGCTGGCCTCGGGGCCAAAGGTCAGCGCCCGCACAGACGAATGGAACCCATCCGCCCCGACGAGCAGATCAAACGGCTCGGTCGTGCCGTCGCTGAACTGCGCCGCGACCTGGTGCGCATCCTGGGTATACCCCACCAGCGTGGTGCCACAGCGCACCGCGACCTGATCCCGAATCAGGCCATAAAGCAGGTATTCCAGATCCCCCCGCAGAAAGTTGAAATGGCGATGATCAAAAAGCGTACGCATCCCCTGGTAGGACAACGAGAACCGCTCCCGCCCCCGGGCGTCCACGAAGCTCAGGCACGCAATCGGGTAGTGAATGCGGCTAAGGGCGGGCAGCAGGCCCAGCCGCTCGGCGGTGTCGTAGCCGGCCCCGGCAAAATCAATCATATAGCCGCCATCGCGGATGGCCGGCGCTTTCTCGATGACCAGCAGCGTATGGCCGCGCTTCTGAAGGCTGTAGGCCAGGGTCAACCCCGCGATCCCGGCACCGACAATCAAAATCCGCATGGATTTCTTCCTCTCTGGGGTCGCCGCGCCGGGCGATCCCTGCTCACCCGGCGGTGCGCGGGGGCCGCGGCTCCAACGCCACCAGCGGCACGACCTGGGCCAACGATTGGGTATCGGGGAGGTCGCTGCCCACGGCCTGGCCGAGCAGCAGGGGGGCCAGCGCCCGGAAGGCCACGGGATGCTGCCGGGCATAGTCGGCCAGGACCGTGCTGGCCGCTGCCGCCGGAAGCTGCCGGGCCAGGGCCGGGAACCGCCGCCCGCCGACGGTGACGTTCACGCGCGGCGTCTGCTGGATATTGCGAAACCAGTCGGCCTTCGCGCCCCAGCCCGACGCCACAATATAGGCTCCGCTGGCCGGGTCGTGCCCCACCACTTCGAGGACCGTCCGGCGCACCTGGCCGCTCTTGCGCCCCCGGTGGGTCAGCAGCAACATGCGCCCGCCGAGGAGGCCCCCCAGCCCCAGCCGATACAACAGGATCGGCAGCCGGGCCAGCCAGCGCCCCACCCGGCGCGGCGGCGACCCGCCCAAAAAGCCGGGCCGGGGGGGCGGCGTTGGTGATCCGTCGCTCGCTGGAGCGTTCGTTTTCGTTGAACTATTCATCATGATGCTCTCCTTATCTCCGATTCTCTGGTCTTACCTACGAGCCACCGGATCGACCCGGTGCCACGCGGCTTACCCGGCCCTTCCATCCGTCGGCGCTGGAACCGGGGCGGGCGCGGGCGCGGTGCCTTCCAAAAACGCCCGCAAGGCCGGTTCGCCCTCCGGTTCGGCCATAATCTGCACCACATCACCCAGCACCAGCCGGGTCGTTGCGCGGGGGAAGACGATTTCGCCCTCATGTCCCACTGACACCACCAGGGTGTTGGGCGGCAGCGCGGCCTCGCGCAGGGTGCGCCCGGCCAGCGGCGAGGCCGCGCCGATCCGTACCTCAAACAGCACCGTTTCCGGCGGCAGCGCGGCGGCCCGCCGCACGCTGCGCCCCAGGGTGGCCTTGTAGGTCCGCATGATGTCGCGCACCCGCACCCGCCCCAGCACCTGCTTCCCCTCCACCACAGGTGCCCAACTGACGCTCCGTTCGGCCAACTGCTCCATCGCGGTATCCAGCGTCTGGTCCGGCTCCAGGGTGAGGACATCGGTGGTGGTCACGGCGCTCACCGCTTGGGTAGCCTGCTGCGCTGCCGGGAGAGCCTGCATCTGGGCGCGGGTCAGCACCCCATAGAGAGTCCCGCGCTCGTTCAGCACGATCAACCCGGCGGCGTCCGTCTCGTCGAGCAGCGCTTGCGCCTGGCTGACCAGGGCCGAGGCGGCGATGGTGGGGCCGGGGGGGCGCATGGTGTCGCGCACCAGCAGGGAGGCCAGCAGCGGGAAGCTAAAGCGCATCCGGTGGGCCGGGGCGTGCGCCCGGTCGGGCAACTGGCTGCGATAGATGGTGTTGTTGCCCACCAGCGCGGTCGAAATCGCCACCGCCACCATCGCCGGGGCCAGTAAGGACAGGTTGCCGGTCATCTCGGCCACCATCAGCATCACCGCCAGCGGGGCGTGAGCAATGCCGCCGAACAAGGCCATCATGCCGATGATCACAAACGGGGCGGGGCTGTGCGGCATTTGCGGGAGCACGCCCTCACCCAGCCGCCAGAACGAGGCCCCCAGCATCCCGCCGATGACCATACCCGGCCCGAAGATGCCGCCCGACCCGCCCGACCCGATAGACAGCCCCGTCGCCAGGATCTTGGCGAACGGCAAGAGCAGCACAACCCACAGCGGCAAGCTTAACAACTGCTGGGTCATGCCGATCTGCACCCAGCCGTAGCCCATGTGCAACGCGCCGGGGATGAGCAGGCCCAGCGCGCCGACCAGCAACCCGCCCAGCGCCGGTTTTAGCCAGCGCGGCATCCGCAGCCGGTGAAAAAAGGCGGTGATGTCGTAGAACGAGCGCGAGTAGAGAATGCCGACCAGACCGCAGATCACGCCCAGGATGGCGTAATAGAACAGTTGGATCGGGCTGTCGAACCCCAATTGTGGCTGGGCACCGAAGATCGGGGCGTAGCCGAAAAACGCGCCGTAGACGCTGTAGCCGACAATGGAGGCGATCAGCGCGGGGATGAGGGCTTCGACCTCCAGGTCGTGAATATAGAGGATCTCGGCAGCCATGACCGCCCCGCCCAACGGCGCGCGGAAGATCGCGCCGATGCCCGCGCCCATTCCGGCGGCCACGGCGATGCGCCGATCCGAGGTGTTCAGCCGCAGCCACTGCCCCAGCAACGAGCCGAACCCGGCAGAGATCTGGGCGGCGGGGCCTTCGCGCCCCCCGGACCCGCCCGCGCCGATGGTAATGGCCGAGGAGACCAGCTTGACGATGGGGATGCGGGCGCGGATCTTCCCGCCCTTGTGGTGGATGGCGGCAATGGCCGCGTCGGTGCCGTGGCCTTCGGCTTCGGGCGCGAGGTTGAAGACGAT
>JBBSAN010000650.1:0-4482 GCA_038252265.1 Chloroflexia bacterium | reverse complement strand
CCGCCGGAGCGGGGCTTTTTCATAACAGGGCGGGTACCGGGCTTTTCAGGAAGCCCGTTCGACCTGGGTGGAAGACACCCCACCCGCCGTAACATCATGGCCCACAAAAGGCCACTCGACACTTTCGGCCAGGTTAGCAGGCACCACCGACAGGTGCGGCGGGGCCGGGCTGTGCGATATGGGTGTGCTGGTTGGGGAGGCCGTGGCCCGCCGCCGCGCCGGATTCGTTCGGCGACCTCGACCACGACTGTAGGCGACGGCCTGGACCAGGGCACGGCTATCATCCACCAGATAGCGCCGCCACAACCGGCGCGGCTCCAGGGTCAGGCGGAACAGCCATTCCAGGCCCAGTTGTTGCAACAGGCGCGGGGCGCGGGGAATACGCCCGGTGACAAAGTTGAACACCCCGCCGACGCCGATGCACACCGGCACATCCAGCGCGGTCAGGTGATTATAGATCCAACGCTCTTGCTTGGGCGTGCCCATCGCCACGAACAGGATATCTGGCCGCGCGTCCCGCACCAGGGCGGTCATCGTCGCCTCGGCTTCCGGGTCGCGCCCTGCGAAGTAGGGCGGTGAGTGCGTCCCGGCAATCTGCAAGCCGGGATAGAGCGCGGTTAAGTGGACGGCCAGGGCGTCGGCCACGCCTGGCGCGGCCCCCAGCAAGAAGATCCGGTACCCTTTGGCTGCCGCCAGGGCCGCACAGTCCATCAGTAAATCGGTGCCGGTGATCCGTTCGGGCAAGGGTTTGCCCAGCAGCCGCGATAGCCAGATCAGCGGCATCCCATCGGGGACCGAGATAGCGGCTGCGTTCAACAGATCGATGAAATCCGGCTCCCGGTTGGCGATGCTCAGGAAATCAGAGTTGACCGTCACAATCTGGTGGGGACGACGCATCTGGACAAACTGATCAATACGTGTCAACACTTCGGGACGGCTCAGCCGGTCGATCAGGATCCCGATGATGTCGGCACAGTCACGAGCAGAAGCCGCCGGGAGCACATCGGGCAGGCTTTCACCAGTGCGTGTGACTTCGACCTCGCGGATGAGCATGAGAAAAGCCTCCGTTAAGAAAATTATGCCAGGAAGAAAACCCATCACACCAACAGGGTGCGCCCAAAATTCGTGAGGGTGGCTGCTATATGAACGGGCTTTACTGCCCACTGTTATGCACCGCGCAAAGCGGACGCAGCAACAGGCACGCCGTAACAACCCGCCCGGCCCGCCGTTCCTTATGCCGATGGCGATCTAACCGTACATCAAAACGGCAGGACCACCATACATAGCACGCAGTGGACGCCCGGTGCAGACCGGTGACGAAAGGAACAGACCCTCAGTGATGCCCCGGCGCACAAGCCTCGCCCTCATCATGCTGGCCGCCTTTAGCATCTTCGCGGCGCAGATCCAGGCGGCTCCTGCCGCCGCTGGTGTTCCAGCAGATTGGCAGAAAGGGGCGGTGCTGATCAATTTTGGCCCCGACCCCTACCGCCCTTCCACCGCCGGGGCGCTCGACCTCTGGCAAGCCACAGGCGGCAACGCCGTTGCCATCTCCCCCGTTTGGTACATGGATACCCGCACCGGCACCGTGATCTATCCCGACCAGGGCCGGTCCAGCCCCGACGATATCTCGGTGCGCCGGGCGATCACGGAAGCCCATGCGCGCGGGTTGCGGGTCTTGCTGAAGCCCTACTTTGACGTGAAAGACCTGACCTGGCGGGCCGAGATCGCCCCGCGCGACCCCACTGCCTGGTGGGCCTCCTACCGCGCCTTCATCTTCCATTACGCCGATATGGCTAGGGAACTGGGGGTGGAACAACTGGCGCTGGGCACCGAGATGATCAGCATGACCAAGGCGCGCTGGGCCGATAGCTGGGTGCGCCTGATCACCGATGTCCGCGCCCGCTATAGCGGTGCCCTCACTTATTCGGCCAACTGGGGCAAAAACGGAGCGGAATACGCCCAGATCTCCTGGTGGAATCGGCTCGACTACATCGGCATCTCGGCCTACTTTCCGCTCAGCCTGAAGAGCCGCCCCACCGTGGATGAACTGGTCGCCGGGTGGACACATTTCACCGATGCCTACGGCGACACCTATAACTGGGTAGACGCCATCGGGGCCGTGCAGGCGCGGGCGGGCAAGCCGGTCCTGTTCACCGAGATCGGCTTCGGGGCCTACCCCAACACAGCGGGCCGCTGGGACGTGACCGAGACCAAGACGGTGGACCTCGAAGTCCAGCGCCGGGGCTATGAGGCGACCTTACGGGTCTGGAGCGCGATTCCCTGGTTCAAGGGCCTCTACTGGTGGTACTGGGACACCGACCCCACCGCCGGAGGGGCCGCCGACCGGGGACAGACCCCGCTGAACAAACCGGCGACCGATGTTATTACCGCCTGGTTCGGCGGCACCGGGCTGGTGCCACCCACCGTGGCCGCCCCCCAGCCTAACACCCTGCCGCCTGCGCCCATCGGGGGCAATCCGCAGGTTCCCACCGGTCCTGCTCCCACCGGCCCAGCCCCCGTGGTACCCTCGCCCTACCTGGGCCACCCGGCGTTCGCGCCGGTCGCCCCGTTCGCCGGCAGCCCCACACGGATGTATTTTGCGGCCACCGGCCACACCCTCGCCGGGGGTTTCCTCGATTACTGGCAGAGCCATGGCGGGCTGGATCTTTTTGGCTATCCCCTCTCAGAAGAGTTTGACGAAGTCAATCCCAGCGATGGGCGGGTCTACACGGTGCAATACTTTGAGCGCGAACGATTCGAGTATCATCCGGCGAATCCGGCAGGAGGGCAGGTGCTGCTGGGGCTGTTGGGCGTGCAACTGGCAGCAGGGCGGCAGGACGCAGCCTTTGCCGGAGTGGCGGCGGTGCCGGGCAACGCGACGCAGCAATACTTCGCCGCTACCGGCCACACCCTGCGCGGCGGCTTCCTCGGCGTATGGCAGAACCGGGGCGGATTGGCGATCTTCGGCTACCCGATTTCGGAAGAATTCGCCGAGCGCAACCCCCTGGATGGTCGGGTCTACACGGTCCAATATTTCGAGCGCGCCCGCTTCGAGTACCACCCGGAGAACCTGGGGACCGACCAATCGGTCCAGTTGGGCCTGCTAGGACGCATCGTTACGGGCCGTTAGTCGTTATATATACAGCGGTCCTGACATTGGACCAGGATGGGGTATGGGCGTGTTCGCCCGCCTGGCTTAATTTATGTTATATTATATAATGACATGTATTGCATTGAGGGTAATCACAACATAATGACGAAAGTTTCCTGGCGAGAAAGGGACGGCGTATGAACCGATTTTTTGAGCGAACAACCCGGGCACTGATCCGAACGCTACCGCTGTTGTCGATCCTGGCGCTGGTGGTGAGCATGGGCGCAGGGGCCTACCGGGCCGCCGCCCAAACCCCACCGGCAGTCGGTGTCATGGGCGGCAACGGGATGCGGGGCATCAGCTTCGTCCACACCCCCGCCGCGCCGTTCGGCTCCGAGGCGTCGGCAGATTCGCTGCGGCGGCTGGCCGCCACCGGCGCGAACTGGGTTGCGGTCGTCGCCCCCTTCCGCACCAACAACGCCCATGATTCTACCTTCTATCGTTCGCCCAACGAACCGGACATCAACGGCATCGCCCAGGTGATCGTCCTGGCCCACTCGCTGGGGATGAAAGTGATGCTCCAGCCGGTGGTGCTCTCCAACGACGGGGTCTGGAACGGGTACTTTACGCCGGACGACAAAGGGGCCTGGTTCACCAACTACCGCAACGCCATCGGCGAGTATGCCCGCCTGGCCCAGCAGACCGGCGTGGACCTGTTCTGCATGGGCACCGAGTTCTTCACCCTGACCACGCCGGAGTTCAGCGGGCAGTGGCGCGACACGATCTCCGCAGTGCGCCGCGACTACTTCGGCCCCGTCACCTATTCGGCCAACTGGGGCGACAAGAAGACGCCGGAATACGCCACCATCGACTGGTGGGACCAGCTCGACTATATCGGCATCTCGGCCTATTTCCCGCTGTCGTGGAACAATTTCAACACCGATGCACTGGCCCAGGGTTGGTTCCGCTATCAGGATCCGTTCGGCCCGAACGCCCAGGGGCAGACCTTCGGCTGGTTTAACGACATCGCCGCCCTGCGCGGGCGCTGGAACAAGCCGGTCCTGTTCACCAAGATCGGGTTCGCTTCCTATGCCAATTCGCCGGGCCGCTGGGACGTACGTCCTGACCCCTATATCGAGTTGAGTGTGCAGGCGAACGGGTACGACGCGACCATGCAGGTCTGGGGCCGCATCGACTGGATGCAGGGCATCTTCTGGTCGCCGTGGTACAGCACGCCGAACGCGGGCGGCCCACGCGACAACAGCGAAAGCCCGCAGAACAAGCCCGCCGAGCAAGTCTTGCGGCGCTGGTACGGCCCGCAACCCTAACCCGGTGGGCGTATCGCTCGCCCGGATTCATCGTTATAACCACGGTCTACTTTTAATACTGGT
>JBBSAN010000649.1:0-4483 GCA_038252265.1 Chloroflexia bacterium | reverse complement strand
TTGGACAAATCATGAATTGGATCAGGGCTTGGCGCGGTCAGCAAGCGTGCGACGGCTGTATCTTGCCCCAATCACCGACTGCCACACGGCCCCATCTGTGCGTATCTAAGCCACTTTCTAATGTGACATTGTCGAAGTAGTTACAAACAAATTATGTGATCCTTAATCTGCATGATCTACTCCAGGCACGACTCCTCCGTCTCTCCCGCCCGTGTTCGCTAATACTCAGCCGGCGCAACATGCCTGGCGCCGCGCCTGGGGCCATTCCGTGCCGTCTCTGGTCCTGCCCACCGGCCTTGGCTGCGTTCCTATTCCGCTCCCGCAGAAAGCTGGGGCGCCTACCCGGCAGCCACGCGGCTGACCTTTCTCTCGACCTGATCTCGGGGATTGAATATCTCTCCGCTCTCCGCGCCCGCAGAACCGGTCAAGTGCAATGCCGGGATGTGCTCGGTGGCAGACCCAGGATTCCATCAGGCGTAGCCAGCCACGACCGCGATGGTATCCAGGCTCGGGTCGAGCTGGCGGGTGATCCCGTCCAGCAGGCCCAGGGCGCGACCGACCAGGAGCAGGTCGAAGGGGATCGAGCCGACGCTCTGGCCAAGCTGACCGCCGACCGCGCCCGGCGGCCCGCCCTGCCCCGGCTCGCCAACCTGCTCCTTGCCCAGCAGCACGCCAACCAGGCGCAGCAGGATCCCGAGATCCACCTGATCGTCGAGTGGAAGCCCCGCCGCAGCCAGCGCCCCGGTGAGGGCGGCGAAATCACCGGCGGCCAGCGCCTGCACTATCTCGCGTAGTGCCCCGCGCCGCGCAGGGGCCAGGGGCACCGTAAGGCCGTGATCGAGGAGGACCAGGCGCGGGCCGGGCTGCACCAGCAGGTTCCCGGGATGCGGGTCGGCGTGGAGGATGCCACGGCGCAGCATCTGGTCGGCATAGAGATCGTTGAGTAGCCGGGCGACGGCGTGCGGGTCGATGCCGGCCTGCTCCAGCGCCGCACGGTCCGTGATCTTAATGCCGTCCACGAACTCCATCACGATCAGGCGGGCGGTACTGAGATCGGGAATCACCGCCGGCACCAGCACGTCGGGGCGGTCCTGTAGCGCCAGGCGCAGCCGGGTCATGGCCGCGGCCTCGTGGGCGAAGTCGAGTTCGAGCGGGAGTGTCTGTTGCAGGTAATCGAGGATCGGTTGGACCTGGATCGCCGGGACGCGGCGGGTCAGCAGCTTGACGACCTGCTCCAGCACGGCCAGGTCTGTGGCGACCAGGCTGGCGATGTCCGGGTATTGAATCTTCACGGCGACAGGCCGCCCATCGGCCAGCCGCGCCCGATGCACCTGGGCGATGGATGCTGCGGCGATCGGGTCCGGTGCGATTTCCGCGAAGACCTCACCGAGCGGTCGCCGCAACTCGCGCGCGATGGCCGGCGCGATCTCGGCCCAGGGCCGCGCCGGCAGGCGGTCTTGCAGAGGGGCCAGGGCGCGAATGTAGACCGCAGGGAGGATGTCTGGCCGGGTCGAAGCGAACTGACAGGCCTTGATCAGCGCGCCGCCGAGTGCAGACGCGGTCTCCAGGACGCGGTTCGCGCTCCGCTGATCCTGCCACTGCCAATCGCGATCTTGCACCAGGAAGGGCGCCCACTTCGCGCGCGTCCACAGGGCCAGATAACCGCTCACGATGTCGCTGGCGACGGTTGCCAGCGCCAGCGAGCGCGAGACGGCCTGTCCGCCGGGAATCCCGCGCGCCAGCCGCTCCTGCCCGTACAGCCAGGCCTCAGTCCAGCGAAAGGCATTGGCACGGGTCAGGTCCGTCAGGCGCGCCAACCCGAGCGCCGGGTTGGGCGTGGTGAGCAGGGCGGCGGTGAGCGTCCACGTCTCCTCAATCGCGTGGCGCAACGTTTGGTCAACCAGTGTCGTCTGAGTCATCGGGAGCCTCGATTAGGGGGGCGCGTGCGCCGGAGCGTTGGGCCGGCACCTGCGCGCTAGTATACAGGTCGAAGAAACGGCTGATCATCGTCTGGTACACACCGAGCGTCGCTACCCAGCGGTCGAGCCAGACCGCCCCGGCGTCGGTCAAGGAGTAGACGCGCCGGGCCGGCCCCGCGGCCCCGGCTTCCCAAACCGACAAGAGGTGGCCGTCTTTCTCGAGTTGGCGTAGCGTGCGGTAGAGGGTGCTCATCTCCACACTGATGAAGCCCAGGCGCTTCAAGTAATCCTCGATCAGATAGCCATGAGCGCGCTGCAAAGATACCGCCAGCAAGATGTAAGGCACGAACAGATCGCGGGGTGCCCAGCTAAAGTCCGGCCCCGGCTTCTGTTCTGCGGTCGGATCTTCCGGGTTGGCGGACGGCGCGGACGGTTCAGTTGGGGGGGCATCCGGCCTGGGGGACCGGGGTCGTGGTGACATGCGAAACCTCCGACTGCTGAGAATGGGCCGGCAGCGGCGCGACAGGCTACCACTTAATAGTATAATACATCTAAGTGCAAAATGCAAATAGCATCCTGATACGAATAGCATTGTTAGGGAGGAGCTGAACACTGGCTGCGGTAGGCCGCCCGGTAATCTTCCCGTCCGAACGAGCGCAACCGATCTAATAGAGTGTGATCGTGGTGATCAGCAGCAGGGCGAAGAGGAGGCTCTGCCCCAGTTCCAGCAAGCCACCGCGCTGGATCGGAATGTGGACCGGCCCGCGCCAGAGGGTCCAGCCCGCGCGGAGCACCGACGGCCCGAAGGCCAGCAACGCCGCCCACGGCAGGGCACCGCCCCAGGCAAACCCCGCGACGACCAGCCCGCCCGTAACCAGGTAGAGCAGCAGGGCGGCGACCAGCCAGGCGGGGAGCCGCGGCGGGGCTATGCCGCTATTGAGTTGCCGGTTCGCCTCGAACCAGGCGCGCACGTTGAAAATGGTCCCGGCGAAGTGGCTCTCCGGCACTTTGATATTGGTGGCGAATTGTAGCTAGGAGGCTGGCTGATACAAGCGGGCGAACGCTGACACCGGCGTTGCCGCCTTCTTTTCCCCCATCAGCCAGCGGATCATCCGGCGCAGGTTGATCCCCGCCGCCGTCAGCAAATGCCCCAGATGGTTCTTGGCTAACCCCACGTAGTGCGCCTGCCGCAGCCCGCCGGACCGCACCCCTTGGGCGGTGGTTCCTTCGACCCCCGCCCAGCGTGCATATTCCTGCTTGAAGTCCGCGCTCTGCTCGCGCTCTCGCCCCGCCAAGAGAGCTTCGTGCTGAGCATGGGGCCGGATCGTGATCGTCCGCCGCGCCGGGTGACTGCGCGTACACTGGGCGGTTGTGTTGCAAAAACTCGGCGTATTCCTGTCCTGGAGAGGTTGGGCGCACAGAGGTTGGCTCGCCTGGCGTTAGGCGGCCAGGCCAAAGGCCGCTTCGATGAAGCGGTTTTGACTAATAATATTCCCTTTCGTGGTTCCCTGCACTTGCCCCTTCCGTAGTTGGTTCATCGCCTCATCGCCCTGTAATGTTCGCCAGGCCGTCTGGTACGACCAAAACCCTAATCCGGGCTTCACCCGGCGCTTGATGAAGCGATGGTCCTGCTCAATTCGATTATTTAAGTACTTCACGGGACGCAATTGACATTCTGGGGCGAGGGTGCCCTCCTTTTGGAGCGCGGCCACCGCCGGGGGATAGGCGGCGTTGCCATCGACGTTAATCACGCGGGGCATCACCGTGTGCGCGCCGCCCAGCGCCTTGCGGAAAAAGTATTCGGCGGCCTGGGCGTGCCGATGGGGGCTGAGCACGAACTCCAGCGTGTTGCCGTCGGAGTCTAGTATTACAACGAGAGATCAAGGAGGCCGCACCTGTTCCAGCGCCGTCAGGGTGTGCTTACGCGCCGAGCGATAGGCCGCCTCTTTGTGCCGCTGGTAATACGTGACCAGCGCCAAGACTGCTGCCGCGTCGCACGGCGGCAGCGGCAACACCCCCAGCACTAACCGCCGCACCTGGGCCACACTGATCCGACTGGCGTGCTCTGGCAGTTGCGCCGCTAAGGCCCGGCTGAAGTCGACCACCCCGCCCTGCGGCGCATCTGCGGCGCTGATCGGCGCGACGCAGGCCCTCCTCTCTCTGGTTCAATGCCCCTTGCTGTTGGACCCGAAAGTGATGCGCCCGGATGACCAGCGTCATATGGTGGTGCCAGCCCCGCCAACTCCGACATTCGTACTCATCCAACCCCACTTCCCCCTTGCTCTCGGCCAAACACAGCTCGATCGGCCAGCGCATCCCGCTCGCCCAGGCGAAGGGGCCTAACTCGGTCGCAGGCGGGGCATTACTCAGATCGTACTTCACCGCCGCTTCCTCCCCCAGCGCCACGATCGGGCGGCGCAGCACTAAGCTCGACTGCTCTCAAATACCAGTGTGTAGGCCCGGCCACAACACCAACGGCGGGTATTTGATCGCAGGTGGTGACCCCGCAGGGTCATGACGGGCTTTGTACAATGGTCCTGATGATATGGCCGTCCCCAGCGGAC
>JBBSAN010000648.1:0-4488 GCA_038252265.1 Chloroflexia bacterium | reverse complement strand
CTGGTAGCGGCCCGGCACCAGGGTAATGGCGGGGGTCATGCGATCGGTGGGGTTGTGGAGAACAAAGAGCCCATCGTCGCGGTGGCGATAGACCAGCGCAGCGGCACCGGGGTGGACGGGGAGCGGCTGCTGCCCCAGTTCGTAGGCGGTGGACAGGCGTTCGTCCAACCCTAGAGCGGCATCGATCAGGTGGGCCAGCCGTGCCGCCGAGGGCCGGTCGGCCAGCCACCAGGCCCCTAACCCCAGCGCCCACAACATGGGCGGCAGAAGGATCGCCGCCGCGCCGCCCGGCAATTCCACCAGCGTCCAGCGCTGCACCAGCAGCAGCACGAGCATGGCCCCGACCGGCAACCAGAGGGTACCCAGCGCCCGCGCTCCCAGCCGCTGCCGTTGCCAGCGGCGGGTCAGGGGACGCGCACGATCAAGGAATACCGACTGCCAGACTTTGGGGTCCGTCGTCACTGCACTCATGCTGTCTCATTGTCCCCCGCCGGAGTCGGTTGGCGCAATCGGGCCAGGGCGGGTATAATCTACATAGTATATCTCCCCAGCACCCCGCCCGGTTCAATTCGCGCCAGGCGGCACGCTGATCACGAGGGGTACAGGCCCATTATACCCGGCGGCTCCCCCTGCGGCAAGCACGCCCGCGGCCCAGCGGCCCACTCGCGCAGGAGCATCCAACGACATATACGCGGCGTGGTAACACAGAGAAAACAAAATACGGGGCATACGGCGCGGTTGAGGAGCACATCGCCCGATCCGGCAGGCGGTTGCCCACGTATCTAGCACTGGAGAGTGCAAGCAGATGGATATTTTCGGTATTGGTGCCCCTGAGCTGGTCGTGATCCTGATCGTCGCCCTGGTCGTGCTTGGGCCGGAGCGGTTGCCCGACGTGGCCCGCACGATTGGCAGGACGGTCTATGAGTTTCGCAAAGTGACCGGGGAGGCAACCTCGGTCTTCCGCGAGGTGATCGATACGGCCCAATTCGAGACGCGCCCGGCAAATAAGAACCCGCTGGAGCCGCGCCAGCCCAACGGGCAGCCTTTCCCGATGGACAACACCGGCATCCACCCGATGTTCCGCCGCGACCAGAGCGCCATTCTCCCGCCCGATCTGGTGCCAGCCGCCCCGGCCTCCGCCCCCACCGAGGGCACCGAGGCCGCCGCGCCGGTCGCCTACGCCCCCCCCGGCGCGGCTACCGCCACCCCATCCGCCTTCTGGTACCCCGAACCGGGCGACCCGAACACCCCGGTGGTGAAAAAGCCCACCGATCCGGCAACCACCCTGGACTACCCTGCCCCATTCAGCGAGTAGTGCGTGAAACGTGATGCGTGATGCGTGACGAGGGATCAGGGATCAGGGATCAGGGATCAGGGATCAGGGATCAGGGATCAGGGATCAGAACGACGCAAGACGCAAGACGCAAGACGCAAGACGCAAGACGCAAGACGCAATACGAACTCACGCATCACGCATCACGTTTCACGCATCACGCCCTGGGCCGCACCAGCAGCAACACATCCGTGCCCGTGCTGGTCAGTTCGGCCTCGACGGGCAGGAGCGTGCCCCTGCCCTGGGGGAGTGTGGTTGCTTCGCGCAGGGTGTGAAAGCCACCCGCCAGCAAGAGCCGCGTGGCCGGGTGGTTCCAGGGCAGGGGCGCGCCCCGCGCAATGTGCCCTTCCGGCCCGAACCGCGCCCGCCAGGCCCGCGAGCCGACCGCATAGCGCACTTCCAGCAGAGGTTCGCCCGCCGTGGCCTCGGTTGCCAGGGCCACGTCAGGCCGCAACCGCGCCACCACCCAGGCACAGGCCACCCGCCGCGTCTCCACATACTCCCGCCCCACTGCTTCCAGCGACACCGCCCAGCGTCGCGCCAGCCGTTGCACCGCCCGCAGGCCGAACGGTCCCGCGTCCGCTTCGTGGGCAAACCGCTCGCCCTGGAACAGGCACGCAGCGGCGAACAGGTTCGCCTCGCGCTCCCAGGCGGCGCGGGCGATAGGGCTGAGATCCAGTTCCGAGCACGTTTTCAGCAGGTCGTTATGCCAGGGCAGGCGGAAATGGCCCAGTTCATGGAGCGCACAAAAGCGTTCCTGCGTGGGGCCGAGGACGCGATGGATGTAGATGACCCGGCCCGGCACGTCCACCATGCCGCGCACCTGGGGCTGGAGATCGGCGCGGGCGCGGGCCAGGGGCACGGGTTGCCCGCGATCGGTGTAGAGGTCGGTGAGGGCGAAACGTTCATACTCGATGCCGCATTGTTCGAGCAACACCGCCACCCGCGTGGGCGGATCGCGCACCCCCGCCTCCTGGAGCAACCCCGCTGCCTGGGCACGCACCTCCTGCCGGGCCACCGGGAGGGCACCGGGATCAGGAGCCGGGGAGTCGGGCGGCAAGCGGTCGGGCATCGGAGTAACGAGCGATGAGCAACGAGTGCTGAGTGCTGAGTGCTGAGTGCTGAGTGTGGCGCATCATGTACTACGTATTGCGTATTGCGTAAATCATACCCGAATGTTACGCCGCCTGCAATGGGCCGCGCCAATCTCAGCACTCAGTACTCAGTACTCAACACTCAGCCCCCATCACTCGCCGCCCGCTGCTCGCGGCTCGCTGCTCTTGTTCCCCCGGCGGAAGCGCAGGTAGTCGAGGAAGTTCTGTAGCTCGATCTCTTCGTCGGCAGAGAGGTCGTCGGGGATGCTAAAGGCCCAGCCGGACCGTGCGCCGGCGTCCGGGTCGGTGGTGTACACGCCGGGAGCTTCCTGCACGGTCGGGGACGAGGGCGGCGCTTGGGCCGGGCGAATGTACCCGGCCCGCGCCATCAGGTGCTCGTAGGGCACATCGTAGGCGGCGGCCAGGTTTTGCAGCACATGGGGCGAGGGCTGGAGGATGCGCCCGTTTTCCACCTGGCTCAGGTAGCTGTTGGATACGGTACTCTTCTCTTCGACCTCGCGCAGGGTCAGCCGCCGCGCCCGGCGCAACTCGCGCAGGTAAGTGCCGAGGGGCTGGTTGGGAGATGTTTGGTCGGCCATCGGGGGCTGCCTCCTTCCGCTTTTTGACGACCCGCGCCGATATTCCTGGTGGGTCCCCCTTATTATACTCCAGCCGCTTGCAAGCTGCAAGCATTTGCCCTATTTGTCAAACAGGAATTATGCTTGACAAACTACGCAAACCGTGCTACAATTCTCCCTAGTTGGGCTATGTCACTTCGCGGCGGGCATATCGCGGTTTTACCGCAGAGGGATGCTGAAATGAACACGCGGACTGTCGGTTGGGGGTCGCCGCTGGCGCTCGGCGCGCTGATCGTGGCGGGCAATGTCTGGATGGCCGTCGCCTATGCCCACTGGCTGGGAGGAGCGGACGCCCTGGTTGCGCCGGGCACCCCTGGAGCCGGGCTGGCGGCGGGCGCGCTGAGTTTCTGGGCGGTCTTCTTCGGCCTGCTGGGGCTGAACAATGGGCTGGTGTTGGCGGTGTTTGCCCGCTGGGTGACCGCCCTCCGCCGCGAACAGATTGCCCAGGCAGAAGTCCTGGCCGCCATGCGCTGGTCGGCGGTCATCACGCCCCCCCGTCCTGCCCTCTGGCTCGATGCGCCCCTCCCTGCCCCCACCCGCGTGTCCCGCCTCTGGGCCTGGCACCTGCCCTATGCGGCGGGGCTGTTGGTTGCGCTCGCCCTACCCGCCGCGTTGATCGATCTGGTGTTTATGTAAATTGCGCGCTGCGATTGTCTGTCGCCCCGCTGCATAGCCACGGTAGGGGCGACAGACGCTAGCCCATAGCGTAAGCCGTGCGGAACGCACCCACCCTCCATAAAAGCCCGGCAGGGGCTGGACACTGTCCAACACTCCCCCACAACCACCCGACCAGATTGCCCCGGAATTCAGAGCAGAAATCTATTGACTCAATAGAACTGGTGTTCTATAATAGGGCCTGAGTGTGTTTGGTCTGTTCCGGTTATCATCCTCCCCTCACGCGCTCCCACCTACAAGACGATTGCCTGTTGCGCCGGGCCCGGCCACGGCCCCGCCGGTCGCCCCCGCCCAAAGGCAGTTACTCGCCCCTTTCATAAACCACAAGGAGAAATACCCATGGCACATCCTATTGTTCATGTCGAGATTCCCGCCACCGACCGCGCAACCCTGAGCGAGTTTTACAAGAGCGTCTTCGACTGGACCTGGAATCACGATACGAACTTCGACTACCTGCAATTCAACCCGGGGAGTGGCGCGGACGGCGCGTTCGTGGGGAACCAGAGTGCCGCTGGCGACGAATTCGGCTGGGCGGGGGCCGGGCCGAACAGCCCGATCGTCTATTTCGGCACCGATGATGTGAACGGTGATATCGCGAAAATTGAAGCGGCGGGCGGCCAGGTGCTGATGCCCCCGATGGAGATTCCCGGTGTTGGCTGGATGGCCTTGTTCCGCGATCCCAGCGGCAACCACATGGGCCTCTTCCAGTATACGAATCGCTAGCAGCCTGTCGGAGAGAACTGTCGAG
>JBBSAN010000647.1:0-4489 GCA_038252265.1 Chloroflexia bacterium | reverse complement strand
GTGCTGGCCGACCCCGGCTGTCATCCTGAGCGCAGCGAAGGATCTTCGTGGCGGTCCCGTGTGGGCACGCTAAGATCCCGATCTTCCCTGACGACTTGGTGGCCCCGACAAGATCCTTCGCTGCGCTCAGGATGACAGCGGTGGACTTTGCAAGAGCCATGGTAAATATGGCTAACATCCTGTCCTACAGACGGTGGCAGTGCTGTGTCGGGTTCTCAGAATACGGCTTATGCTTGCTGGATCATACAGGAAGCATCTAACCGTGTCAATTAGGCCGACCTGCCGTTGACTCTGCCTGGCGGCTCTGGTATAATGATCCTACCGGCGACAACGGTGTCCGCGGATCATCCTGCCATGTTAGAATTCCTCAACTCACCATACCTCATCTTGTTTGCCCGGCTGGCTCTGGGTGGTGTCTTGATTCTCGGCGGCATCGGGAAGCTGTTGGATGCCCGCAACTCGGCGGAGGCGGTGTCGGCCCAGGTGCCGTTCCTGCCGAAGGCGCTCGCGGGTCCGGCAGCGACCGTATTGCCCTGGATCGAAATCGCCCTGGGGGCGCTGCTGGTGCTGGGCCTGGGCTTGCTGCCGGTCGGCCTGGCGGCGGGCGCGTTGATGGTGCTCTTTACGGCCATTGTCACCCGCGACGTGCTCCAACGCAAGGGTACCACCTGTGCCTGCTTCGGGCGCTTCTCCAACGAAGAAGTGTCCGAATTGACGGTCGTGCGGGACCTGGTCTTGCTGGCCCTGGCCGGGGTGATCGTCCTCGTCCCCAACCGCTATCTGGCGCTCGATGCCCTGTTCCAGTCCACCCCGGTGGCGGGACCGTCGATCATCGATGCCATCCCCGTGGTTTTGCTGGCCGCCGCGACGGTCGGCATTGTGGTGTTGGGGGGCGCGATGGTCTCCACTATTCGCGGCGTCCTCCGCGCTTTCTAGTCGCCCACAATAGCTAGTCATTAGGAGTTCCATGGAAGGCGTTTGGCTCGTTAGCTATATCGTGTTATGGCTCCTCGTCCTCGGTATGGGCGTATTGATCCTGCTGCTCTACCGCCAACTGGGCATCATGTACCTGGGCAGTGCCGAAGGCGTCTCGCGTGACGGCCTGAACAAAGGCACCCAGGCTCCCGACTTCAGCCTGACCGATCAGTACGGCAATTTGCAACGGCTGATCAACTACCGGGGCCGCCCCACGCTGCTGCTGTTCGGCTCCCCCCATTGCAGCCCCTGCCGTACTCTCTTGCCCCAACTGCATGAATGGGCCGCTGCCCACCCCGAGGTCGGCGTGCTCTGGCTGAACGCCGCCTCCCCCGAAGAGAGCCTCAAGTTTGTATCCGATACCGGCGCGACCATCCCGGTAGCGCCCTATCCGCCCGAAGGTAATTTGCTGGATATCTATAAAGTTCGCGTTACGCCCTTCTCGTTTCTGCTTGACGAGAACGGCGTGATCCGGGCCAAGGGTCTCGTCAATACCAAAGCGGGTCTGGATCTGTACTATAAAGAGTTGAAGACGGGCAAGCAACAGGAGCAGACCGTTGCCCAGGGAGCAGGCTGAGGCGACGCCCCCGCCATGCCCGCTCATAATGGCCTCATCACTTTTGGAGGGTAGTTTACATGTTTGAACAAACGACCCGGGTTCTCAGTGAAAATCTGGCGCGTGCCGTGAACCGGCGCACCTTTCTGAAGCGGGCCAGCCAGGGCACCTTCGCCGTGATGGCGACGCTCGCCGCCGGGCACAGCCTGAGCGGGCGAGCCTCGGCGATGAAGGGTCCCAGTGGTGGTCCCGACGCCAACCCGCTGGTGAACCCGGTCTGCTCCCCGCCTGGCCCCTACTGTAACCTCGACGGCAACAACAACCCTAACGGCTGCCACGGCGCGCACTGCTTCCAGCACCGCTACAACGGCCAAGTGTTGCAGTGCCAGGTCTATTATCAATACTATCAGACCGGGTGCTGGACCACGGCAGCCGGCGGCGGCTATTGGACCTGTTGCGACTGCGCCTGTGGCCCCAACGGCGCTGCGCCGCACTGCGGGTGTGCCCAGTTCTCGGCGGCACCGATCCCGCTCCCCGATGGCCCGGGCATGGCGAAGAACTAAGGCGGTTTCGCCCGCGTCGTTTGTAAATTTCCCGCGCCCCGCTCTCTATCCAGAGGGCGGGGCAACCGGCTATCTGGGCTAATTGGCTGCACAGCATATCCGAGGAGGCACACCAATGGCAAGAACCGCACTTGATCATACGACGAGACTCTTGAGTGAGGGATTGGCGCGTGCGCTCAATCGCCGCGTCTTTCTGAAGCGCGCCGGGCAGGCCACCTTCGGGGTGGTCGCCACCCTGGCGGCGGGGCACAGCCTGGCCGAGCGGGCCGACGCCAGGATCAAGAGTCCCAACGTCGATCCGCTGACTCCGGCCTGTGCGCCGCCTGGCCCCTATTGCAATATCGGCAGCGGCGACCTGAGCGGTTGCCACGGCGCACACTGTTTCCAGCATCTCTATAACGGCCAGATTATCCAATGCCATATCTGGGAAGCCTTCTATCCGGCGGGCTGCTGGACGACGGCCTCGGGTAATGCGTTTTGGACCTGTTGTGACTGCCTGTGTGATGGGGGCCCCAGTTGTGGCTGCGCCCAGCTCTCCACCGCGCCCGTGCCGCTGCCCGATAGCCCTGGCACCACCAGGGATTAATGATTGCCGGTACGGGGAGCGCCGGTCGAACGCCCGGCGCTGTTCCCTGCCCGGCGCCTGAATAGACCAACCTGCTGATATAAAGGCGGGTGCAGCCCGAACGCCCGGTGCTACACCCGGTAAAGGACTATGGACCGAACACTCGGAAGCGCGCCGCTGCGGCTGGGGCGGGTGGCGCTGCCGGTGGCAAGCCTGGTCTTGGGCTTGTTGCTGGCGGCGGTGATCCCGGCGCAGGGGGGCCTGGTGGGACCGGGGGTGCTGGCAGCGGGCTTTGTCCTCGCCGCGTTCACCGGCCTCGCCAAAACCTCCTCTGCCTGAGGGGTCAACATGATCTTCGTGATCGTGCCCCTCGGGAAGGCGGCTAAGGATGTTATTGACTGGATAATCCGGGTCGTCGTGTACGTCCTGGCTTCGATTGCTGGCGGGGCGCTGGTCGGTCTGGGGCTGGGGCTGCTCGGCACCGCGATTTATACGGTAGTGCCCGGCCCTGGAGCAGCGTGGCCGGTGCTGCTCGTCGGGCTGCTGGCGCTGCTCTACGGCCTCCATGAGGCGCAACTGCTGCGCCTGCCGCAGCCCGAACGCGGCTGGCAGGTGCCCAACGCCTGGATTCGGCGTTGGCCGATCGGCGGCACCGCCCTCTTCGGGCTGATCCTGGGCACCGGGCTGTTTACCTTTATCCCTTTCACCAGCTACTATGTGGTGCTGGCCTGGGAGGCAGGCACCGGCAGCCTGGTGCTGGGCACCCTGCTCGGCGCGACCTACGGATTGTTGCGCGGCCTGCCGGTGCTGGTCGGCGGCACCCTGCTGCTCCTGAACAAGCACCCCCTGGACTTCAACATGTGGCTCATCGGCCACATCACTGCCTGGCACCGGGCCAGCGCGGTTCTCCTGCTGGCGGTGGCCGGGTTCCTGCTGGGCATGTTGCTCAAGGGCGTGTAGTGCCCGCCACCGGACCCAAATCAAAGAGGGAGCGGCACACCTGTGCCGCTCCCTTTTTCGTCGCTTCCTGACCCCCGATCCCCACGGCTGTTGCAAAGTCTACCCTGTCATCCAGAGCGCACCGAACGATCTTCGTGGGGGCGCCAGAGCGTCAGGGAAGATCGCGATCGTGGCCTCGGCACCACTGACCACCAAGAAGATCCTTCGCTGCGCTCAGGATGACAGCGTGGGGTCGGCCAGCACCGAACGCCTTGCAACAGCCGTGCCCTGATCCCTGATCCCTGACCCCTGAGCCCCCCTATGCTCAAAGGGCCGTCTCTTCCGGCAGCGGACCTAATGATCCCAGGTCTGGGTCTTGTCTTTCACCACCCACTTGTCGCCATCCCGATAGAGCCGGTAGCGATAGCCGGTGGCATCATCGCTGGCGCGGTAGGCGCTGGCATAGAGCGAGATGCCGCCCGGCCCGGCGTCGGGGTCCGGCTGCACCAGGCCCATGGTCAGAAACACCCCATCGTTGCGTACCCGCCCGCCCGACTCCAGCGGCCCGATGGCTTCCATGAATGTGGTCAGTTCGACCGTCGCGGAGTAATCGCTCAGCGCGCCGATCAGTTCCGGCGGCACCGGGCGGTCGGGGGAAGGGGTATCCAGCAACTCGCCCTGCGCGGCCTGCACGGCGATGGCGATATACCCCGGCGCGGGCTTCGACACCAGATCGTGTACCACGAGGCTATAGATCAGGGTGAGTTGTGCGTTATCAATCCCACTGACGGTCGCCGGGGCGGTCGGCGGCGGGGGCAGGGCGATGGTCGGGATCTCGGTGGGGATCTCATGGGTGGGTTCTTCGGTGTCGGTGGGGGAGACGGGCGCGGT
>JBBSAN010000646.1:0-4496 GCA_038252265.1 Chloroflexia bacterium | reverse complement strand
TCGACCGCCACGGGAACACGGAGATGAAAGCCCGGCGCCTCATCCACCAGATGGAGCAACTCGGCTTCACCGTGACGGTGACCCCCGCTGCGGCGGCCGCTGGGGGTTAGTATTTCAGAGCAGTCAAGCTCAGGATGACAGTGTTGGACTTTGCAAGAGCCATGATTGTCATAGGGACACGCACGCCGGTGCGGGCGATCGTGAAGAATTGGCGGCTCGGTCTTGCGCCAGAAGAAATTCCGCAGGACCTTCCGCATTTGACCCTGGCTCAGGTATTTGATGCACTGAGCTACTATAGCGATCACCCGGCGGAGATCAATGGCTATATTGCGCGCAATCGGATTCCTGACGAGTTGATCGATCCGCTGATCAACGATCTGATTTGAGGAGAGACGGGCAATGCAAATTCAGGTGGTAGGCGAGGGGATGCACGCGGTGATCGCGGGCACGCCGGGGACCGGGCTGCTGGAAAAGCCGGAGGATGTGGTCGATCTGATCGGGGTCTGCTTTGAGCAGCAGGCCCGCGCGGTACTGCTGTACCCGGAAAATCTCACCGCGCAGTTCTTCGATCTCAGTTCCGGGGAGGCGGGTGCGCTGCTCCAGAAGCTCTATAATTACCGGATGCGGCTGGCGGTGGTGGAGGCCCCCGGCGGGGACCCGCACAGTAGCGCGTTTCAGGCGCTAATGCGGGAAGAGAATCGCGGTAATGCGTTCCGGATTTTTGCGGATCGGGCGGCGGCGCTGGCCTGGTTGGTGTCAGGTTAGATGGTCTTGCGCTCCCATAAGGCCGGGGCGCTGATGCTTGGGCCTTGCTCGATCCTTTTAGACACCACCTCATACCCATTTAGGGATGTCGGGCCTGCACCAGGATTACTGAGAAGTTGTTCGCTTCTTTGACTGGAGTATTGCTATAGTAGCGCAGTTTTGGAGGGTTAATGACAAAAGCTGACTTTATAGATATGGTTGAGCAATTGCAGCTTTTCTTTTCCACGTCTTTTGTCGTTCTTGCTCATATCCATGATCCGCCTATGCAAGCCATGTTACGGTATTTTGTCAATAATCCAAATGCAGGTGTCCATTTTAACCGAAGTGATGGTACACGCTATGACGTACATTTGCACCAAACACCGTTAGTGAAGATTGGAGATCCTTTGTATAATAGTATTCACATACGTTGGGCAGCCGCCTACATAATATCCACGACTTATGATACAGCTAAACGAAATACCCTCACTGATCAATCTCCAGAGTTCGAGTTTTTACGGCACCTTAGAAACGGTGTAAGTCATGGTAACATTTTTGCATTCCAGCACGGTGAGCCAAAGCGTCTAGCAGCCTTTAAGCAGTTCACTATTAGCCCAGCCCTACAAGGGCAAACTATTTTATTTGATTACATCCCTGCGGGGGATCTGTTTGATCTGCTGGATTACATCAAAACGCATGTATGAAAAGAGGAACAAAGGGGCGGTTGGAACTCTCCAGCCGCCCTTTGCTATGGCCGCCCTTTGGCAGAGAGGTGCAACACTGTGGCAGGTGTGGACTGAATCAATTAGCGGATCCACGGGTCGGTGGGGAGCAGGTTTTGCGGGGTGGTGGCCGAGAATTCGGTGTAGCCACAGTCAGGACAGACGGCAGCTTCCACCGCACTACCTTTGGGGCCGCGCCAGAGTGATTCGCCGCCATGCTCGATCAGCCGCAGCCCTCCCACATCGGCCCGGATCATCATCTGACCGCAGCGCAGGCATTTGCGATTGGTGGCGAGGGCGGCGGGGAGGGCGGGGCGCGGGTGCGGGTTGCGGCTGGTGCCGGATTGAGCGGTTCGCTGCCGGGTGGTGGGCGTGGGTGTAGGACCGCGTTGATCCAGCGGACGATGGTCCACAAACTGGCCGGTCGAGTGAGGCGTTTCAGTCTCTGCGGGCAGCGGCGGCATGGGGCCGAGGCGGCGGGTAGGGGTGCCGGGCTGGGAGGCAGGAAGCGGTTGGTCGAAGCGGCGGGTTTCTTGATCAGGCGGGTCGTCGTTTTCTTCGGGGCGATCAAGGCGGCGGGTAGGGTGGTCCATCAGTCCTCCTGGCGCTCTACTTCTCTAAGGTCTGGTTGTGGCGGGTTCTCTTTGATATACGTGCTGGGTCTCCCAGAGTTACGCAGCGTGGGCGATAGGGGCACACAAAAGGGCGGCGGGAATCTTCCCGCCGCCCTTTTGTTATTGCCGCAGTTGGCTAGTGTTGCGGTCTATTCGTCGTCGCTATTCATGCTGATCGGCACCCGTTGGCGGCGGTTGAGGGCGAGGCCGGTGCCGAGGAGGGCGAGGGCGGCGAAGATGAGGGCGGCGGGGTAGGCCGGGTCAGGGGTGCCGGTGCGGGGCATCCCGACGGTGGGGGAGCTACCCGCGCCCAGGTCGGCGCTGAGCAGGAAGGTGCGGCTGCCGAGCGGCTGGATGGGGCGGGCGTCGTTGGGGAAGAGCGCGGTGAAGGCGGCGATCTGGGCATCGGAGAAGGTCAGGCCGCCGTGCAGGACGAACCAGTTGACGGCTTCGGTGCAGGGGGGCGTGGTCAGCGAGCCTTCATAGCGGTAGTAGGTGCGGTCGGCGGGGAGCATGGCGGCGGCATTCACGGTGACGCCGTTGATCATCTCCGGTTCGCCTTCCTGGGTGGGCATGTGGGCGACGACGGGGGCGTAGGCGGCATTCTCGGCCCCGCGACTGATCAAGGCCCCGACAACGGCCAGTTCGCCATCGGCGCTCTGGTGGACGAAGTGGACTTCCATCGCGGCGGGCTGCCCGTTCAGGGTGTGCTCGCTGGTGGCATGGAAGTGGAACTGGAGAAGGTTGTAGGTCTTGCCTTCGATTTCAATCGAGCTGCCTTTGTCATAGTTGGCGCGAATGGTGTGGCCGTTGTTGAAGATGGTGAGCGCGCCGGGCTGGTAGTTGAATTTGATGCTGGCCGGGTTGAGCGGGGCGGAACTGGGAATATCCACCGGCGATTGCTCGTGGCCGTTGGAACAGGCGGCGTAGGCTGTGCTCAATTCGCCCCAGTGGTCCGGCCCGTTCGCGCCGCTGTAGCCAAAATGGGGATCGTCGGCGGCGATCGCCGCCAGACCGCTAAACTGACCGATGGTCAGACCCAGGATCATAACCAAACCGAGTAGCATCAACTTTTTCATAGGGCCGCGCTCCTTAACCTTGTGATAGTGGGAATAGGGGTTGTTCCGCTCCCGGCGCACACTACGTTGCCGGGAGCCAGGCCGTTTTACGAAGAGATTGTAGCAAATAATTCGCGATCTGTCTAGAGATTTCCCCTCCCGTTTCAGGGACTATTTACCGTATGGTACTTTGCGCTCGGATCAGGGTGGGGCGGACACAAAGAGGCGGCTGGAATATTCCAGCCGCCTCTTTGTGGTTTGCTACCGCCGGGGATCAGACATCCACCGGAGTGTCCAGATCGAGCGGGAGCGGGATGGGGGGCGGGGCCTCGACATGGAGGGCGAGGATATCCGCCACCGGGTCGCGGTCGATGACGATGGTCGCGCCGGGTTCGGTGGTGCCGCTCAGGACCAGCTTGCTGATCGGCGTTTCCAGCTCGCGGCTGATCAGGCGCTTGAGCGGGCGGGCACCATAGGTCTTGTCGTAGCCGCGCTCGGCGAACCAGGTGCGGGCCTCGTCGGTCAGCGCCAGGTTGAGGTTCATGGCGGCAGTGCGGGTTTGCAGATCGGCGAACTGGAGGTCCACGATCTGGCGCAGTTCATCGAGCGTCAGCGGGTTGAACAGGATCACGTCATCAATGCGGTTGAGGAATTCGGGGCGGAAGGTGTCGCGCATGGCGCGGTCTACCCGGCTCCGGGCTTCTTTTTCCTCGGCCTGGGCCGCCGCTACGCCCTTCAGCGCCCGGAAGCCCAGCCCGCCGTCCTGCAAAAACTGCGTGCCGACGTTCGAGGTCAGGATGATCAGGGTGTTGCGGAAGTCCACCACGCGGCCATGCCCGTCGGTGAGGCGGCCATCGTCCAGCACCTGGAGGAGGGAGTTGAACACCTCGGGGTGGGCCTTCTCGATTTCGTCGAAGAGGACCACCTGGTACGGGCGGCGGCGGACGGCCTCGGTTAGTTGCCCGCCTTCGTCGTAGCCGACGTAGCCGGGGGGTGCCCCGATCAGGCGGGCGACGGTGTGGCGCTCGCCATATTCGCTCATGTCCACGCGGACGAGGGCGTCGGGGCTGTCGAACAGGAACTCGGCCAGGGCCTTCGCCAGTTCGGTCTTGCCGACACCGGTAGGGCCGACGAAGATAAAGCTGCCCATCGGGCGGCGGGGGTCGCGCAGCCCGGCGCGGGCGCGGCGGATGGCGTCGCTGACGGCGACGATGGCGGCTTCCTGGCCGATGACCCGCTTGTGCAGGTGCTCTTCCATGTCGACCAGGCGGCGCATTTCGTCGGCCAGCATCCGCTTGACGGGGATGCCGGTCCAGCGGCCCAGTACCTCGGCCACGTCCTCTTCGTCCACGGTCTCG
>JBBSAN010000645.1:0-4504 GCA_038252265.1 Chloroflexia bacterium | reverse complement strand
CATCCGCCAATCGAGACCAGCACAATGGTGGCCGCAGGCAGGAGCAGGTGGGTAATCACACTCCAGATAAATTTGAGATCGAAGCCGGGCATGAGCAAGTCGTCATAGGCATGGCGCAACGGGAACCAGCCGAGCTGGAAGCCCAGGAAGTAGAGAGCCATTAGCGCCAGGAAGAACGGGGGAAACGCGCCAGCGAAGATCAGCAGGGGCGGCAAGATGCTGTCGATCAGCCCCCCGCGCCGCCAGGAGCCAACCACCCCGATGATGTTCCCCACGACAAAGCTGATCGCCAGCGCGGTCAGCCCCAGCAGCATCGTCCAGATCAGCCCGTTCCCGATCACCGTGGTCACTGGTGCGGGAAACGACGAAAACGAGATGCCAAAGTCGAAGCGCAGCGCGTGCGAGAGGTAGGTGATATATTGAATGATCATCGGGTCATCGCTGAGACCCAACGCGGCCTTGATCTGCACGAGCTGTTCGGGCTGCATCTGACCGCGCGAGGCAGCGAAGATGGTGGTGGCTGGATCACCCGGGATCAGGCGCGGCAATAAGAAGTTGATGGTCAGCGAGGCCCAGGCTGCAAGGATATAGAAGCCCAGCCTCCGGAGGAGAAATCGCATGGGTGCCCCCTTTACACGAAACTGCCCGAGACAGTCATGGTGACGGGCCGCATCCCGGCATCGATCGCCAGGTATAGAGATGGTGGGACGATCTCCGCTAGCGGAGATCGTCCCGGGCTATAACACTACTTCGGCTTGATGGTGGTCATGACGATCAGCTGTTCCGGGGTGCCCTGGTTGAAGAAGGAGCCAACCGCATAGGGGTCGTCCTTCGTCGGGAAGCCGGTAAAGCGGGTCGTGTTGTACTCGTACCACTCCGGTCCGGGGAACAGCGGGAGGGCCGGGGCTTCGTCGGCGAAGATCTGCTGGAGCTGCGCCGCGATGTCCTTCTGCTTGGCCGCATCGGAGGTTCCGGCGATCTGGGTTAGCAGGTCGTCGCCCTTTGTGCTGACGTAGCGCTGCCAGTTGGCACCCGAAGCGGTGCCGATTTCCTGGAACGAGCGCTTCGACATCTGGTCGCGGTAGTAGTTGTACGGCGTCGCGCCGCCGGAACTCCAGCCGATCGAGATGTCAAAGTTGCCCTTGGACACGCGGTCGTACCAGGTGCTATAGTCGTACGGCTTCACGCTGGCGTCGATGCCGATCGCCTTCAGGTTCTGGGCGATGATCTGGACCGACGAAACCCAGTCCGTCCAGCCGCTCACCACGTTGATCTCATAGGTCAGGGGCTTGCCATCGGCGCCGGTGCGGATGCCGTTGCTGCCCTTCTTGAGGCCGGCGGTGTCGAGCATCTGGTTGGCCTTGTCCACGTTCATGGTCGTCCAGTCGCCCAGCTTGGAGGGGTCGGCAACCTTGTAGTTCGGATAGGCTTCGCTCAGCCCGGTCACGTCCGACGGCTTGGTGTAGTCGTACATGGCGACCTTGACGATCTGCGCGCGGTCGATGGCATAGCTGATCGCCTTGCGTACGTTGACATCGTCAAACGGCTTCTTGGTCGTGTTGAGGTAGAGCATGACGGTCGCGCCGACCGAGGGGAACCAATAGCCGTAGTTGGCCGGGTTTTTGGAGACGTAGACCTTCTCGATGTCGGGGATGAAGTTGGCGGCGTAGTCATTCTCGCCGTTGACCGTCGCCAGGTTGGCCTGGTCGTTGCCCGGATAGGCCGGCTGGCGGAAGCCCTGGATGAGGGGCTTGCCCGGCTGCCAGTAGTTCGGGTTCTTCTCGACCTGGAAGACCTGGGGCTGGAAGACGGTCACCTGGGTGAAGGGGCCGGTGCCGACCGGGTTCTCGTTGGTGTCCTTCACCGGGTCCTTGATGTCTTTCCAGATGTGCTCGGGCACGATGTTCTGGGCGACGATATCATACAGGCCGGGGGTGAACACTGTCTTGAAGTTGAACACAACCGTGGTGGCATCCGGGGCGGTGGCGGTGTCCACATAGGCCGTTGCGCCGTTCATGGCCTGGCCGCCGGGGCCTTGCAGGCCGGTGGTGTTCTTGAACAGGTTAAAGGTGTAGGCCACATCGGTGGCGGTGAACGGCTGGCCGTCCGACCACTTCACGTCGCTGCGCAGCGTGAAGGTCAGCATCTTGTTGTCGGCGCTCCACACATACTTGGTCGCCAGCCAGGGAGTCAGTTCGCCCTTGACCGTGTTGTAGATCATCATCGGCTCGTAGATGCCGTTGATCGTCGGGAAGCGGAAGTCGCCGGAGAAGGGGTTAAAGTTGCGGATCCAGGTAGCCTGTTGCGCCACCGAGATGGTCATGATCCCCGCGCCCGCCGCAGGGATGGGGGCTGCCGCGCCGGTTGTGGCCGTGGCATCGCCCGCCGGGGCGGGTGCCGTGGTGGCCGCCGCCGGGGCAGTGGTGGCCGTGGCATCGGTGGTTCCACCGCAGGCGCTGAGCATCAGTGACATAATCACCAGCAGCGGCAGGAACAGTTGTAGCTTGGCATGTGAACGCACATGGTTCGAGTTCATCTTTGATCCTCCATAATTGATTGGAAACCAGCTACACATACAGTCTGGCTATGGGGCTAACACATCATCTTTCCTCCTTTGGGTTCGACATGTCCACCAGCCGATATTACGTCTGCGGTTCACTTCCCGGTGGCGTGGTCAGGTTCTCGGTGCCTGGGGCCGTAGTCCCACCGAGCAGACCTGCCCCTCGTTTGGAGGGTCGGTTTCGCCCGCCTCCAAGAAGGTGCGACCGGTTGTCCAGCTTGTCCAGCATCGCAGGAGGTAACCGCCCATCCTCCTGTTGCCTGGAAGCGGAACCAATCTAATCACGCCAGCGTCATTGCAGGCATGGCTGAGAGGAGTACCCGGATCGCGGCGGGTGGTAAGTCCGCCCTTGCCGTCATATGATGCGCAACTGAGCTTGGGAGCGCAGAGGCCGGAAGGTTGCTGAAAGGACCAGGAGCGCAGTAGTAGAGAAGGAAGCGGCTGGGCCGGGCGTCTACTGTTGGGGCGTAGGTATACGCTTATCCCCGCCCACGACTGTAGTGGAAGAAAGATCGGATATGCCCAGTTCGTCTCCTGGTACAGCCTGATCCCCGTCCCTGTAGCACCGGGAAACGGCCAACGACATCGGGTCCGTTTCCTGGTCTAGGCAGGTGAGGGTCGCTGAATCACCTGGTACTCGTGTGCGCTTACTCTCTCACAAGTATACCCCTGTTACAGAGCACATTACCACAAAAAGGGGCTGCTTGCAAGTGGGTCATATTTGCCAGCACGGCTGTTGCAAAGTCGGTGGGTGCTGGCCGACCCAACCCGGTCATCCTGAGCGCAGCGAAGGATCTTCGGGGCGGTCCGTGGTGCCGAGGCCACGATCGCGATCGTCCCTGACGGTTGGGCGGCCCCACCAAGATCCTTCGCTGCGCTCAGGATGATAGCGGTGGACTTGGCAACAGCCGTGTATTTGCCGGCGAAAGGGGCAAATTTTGTATGTTGCGTTGGGCTGGACGAGGTCGTGTATTGCCGCTGAGATTGTTCGCTTGGGGGAAATGTGCAGCATATTTTGTGCCGTCCAGAACACCCGATTCTCTCACTTGTGGCAACCAGTGCTACAACACCATAGGCGGAGCCGCCAGCCGAAGGAGCAGGGCATTCTAACAATAGATGACATATCCCTTAAGGGAGGTGGCCCATGTGCTGGCGACCCAATGCCTGCTCCAGAACAAGCCGCGCACGATGGCGGTCGCACGATGGCGGTACGGGTAGAGGGGCGGCTCTCGCCCGGCGCGGGGGCGAAAGACATTATCCTGGCGATCATCGCCCAGATCGGTATTGGCGGCGGCACCGGCTACGTCTTCGAGTACACCGGCGAGGCGATCCGGGCGCTGAGCATGGAAGAGCGGATGACGATCTGCAATATGTCCATCAAAGCCGGGGCGCGGGCCGGGCTGATCGCCCCCGACGACACAACGTTTGAGTACATCGCCGGGCGGCCCTATGTGCCGCAGGGCGCGGCCTGGAATGCGGCGGTGGCCGGGTGGCGGACGCTGCCCAGCGACCCCGGCGCAACCTATGATGCTGCCGTGACCCTGGACGCCCGGCACATCAGCCCGATGACACCTACGGCACGAACCCCGGCATGGGCATCCTGATGGACGGGCATGTGCCCGACCCCGATCCGGTGGCCGACCCCGGCCAACGGCAGGCGATTGACAAGGCGCTGCGCTACATGGGCTTGCAGCCCGGCCAGGCGTTGCTCGGCCAGCGGGTGGATGTGGTCTTCCTTAGCAGTTGCACTAACTCGCGCATCTCCGACCTGCGGCTGGCGGCGGGACTGCTCGCGGGCCGCCACATCACGCCGGACGTGCGGATGCTGGTCGTCCCCGGCTCGCAGCAGGTCAAGCGGCAGGCCGAAAGCGAAGGGCCGCACGAGATCTTCCGCGCCGCCGGAGCCGAGTGGCGGGAGGCCGGGTGCTCGATGTGCATCGCCAT
>JBBSAN010000644.1:0-4505 GCA_038252265.1 Chloroflexia bacterium | reverse complement strand
GACGCCAACGCGCTTTATTAATCGGGCTGCCCAGATCTATGGGAACAAAGTCGCTATCGTAGATGGGGCCAAGCAATTCACCTACCGGGAGTACAAAGAACGGACCCACCGCCTGGGTCACGGTCTGCTTGATCTCGGGCTGAAGCCGGGAGATGTCGTCGCCTACCTGGGCCTGAACAATCACCAGCTCCTCGAAGCCTATTATGCCATCCTGCCTACCGGACTGGTGCTGTTACCGCTCAACGTGCGCTTGCGGCCCCAGGACTTTGTCTATATCCTGCAAGACGCCGAGGTAAAAGCGCTGATTGCCGGGCCGGAGTTCATCGAGGGCGCATTTAAGCTCCGGGAGGCCGTGCCGGGATTGGAGCACCTGATCCTGCTGACCGATGATGCGCCGGTCGGTGCCCACAGCTACGAGCAACTGCTGGCTGACGCCTCCGCCGAGGAGATCGATTATACGTCGATTGATGAAGACGCCGTGGCCGAGATGTTCTACACCAGCGGCACGACCGGACGGCCCAAAGGCGTGGAATTGACCCACCGCAACATCTATCTGCACGCTCTCTGCTGTATCCCGCCGCTGAACCTCAACGACCGGGATATCTTCCTGGTGGGCACCGTGCCGCTGTTCCATGTGAACGCCTGGGGGGCACCGCACTGGATCGTCGCCGTGGGCGCGCGCATGGTCGTGACCCCGCGTTTCGACCCGGAGTGGACCCTGCGGGCGATCCAGGACCATAAAGTCACGCTTATGGCGCTGGTGCCGACGATGCTCAACGCGGTGCTGAACTTCCCCAAGCTGGGCGACTACGATGTGTCAACCCTGCGCGCCATGATCATCGGCGGGGCACCCCCGCCGCCTTCGATGATCGCCGCCGCCCGCGAAAAGCTGGACACCGATTGCTTTGTCGGCTACGGCCTCAGCGAAACCACTCCGGTGTTGACGATGGCGGTGATCAAGGACACGCTGCTGGATCACCCAATGGCGGAACAGTATAACCGCAAGGCGATGACCGGCGTCCCGATCATCGGGGTGGAACTGCGCATTGTGGATGACGACGGGCAGGACGTGCCGCACGACGGCGAGAGCATGGGCGAGATCATCGTCCGCGCCGACCATGTGATGAAAGGCTACCACAACCTGCCCGAAGAAACGGCGCGGGTCATCGTGGACGGCTGGTTCCACACCGGCGACCTGGCCGCGATGGACGATGAAGGCTATGTGCAGATCAAGGATCGCAAGAAGGACATCATCATCAGCGGCGGCGAGAACATCTCGTCGGTCGAAATCGAAGATGTGCTCTACCAGCATCCGGCGGTGCTGGAGGCAGCGGTGGTCGCCGCGCCCGACGAGCAGTGGGGGGAGGTGCCGATCGCCATTGTGACCCTCAAGCCCGGCCACGAGGCCACCGCCGAGGAGATCCTGGCCTTCTGTGCCACCCGGCTCCCCGGCTTCAAGCGCCCCAAGATGGTCGAATTCGTGCCCGAATTCGCCAAGACCGGAACCGGCAAGATTATCAAAACCGATCTGCGCGAAAAGTACTGGCAAGGCCAGGCGCTGCGGGTGCATTAAACGGTAGCTGGGGCGCACCGAGAGTGTGCGCCCCAGTGTCACTATGAGATGTGGGTTAGCTTAAATGCAATTGCCGAACGCGGCTCAAGCTGTGGTAGATATCGCGAAGCTACGAGACTACTGCTTGAGCACCCACCATGAGGTGGGGCAGCACAAGGCACGAGTTTTTGCTGCGGCATTGGGATTAACGGCTGCCGATGCGGAGGTGTTGCAAGCTGCGCTGCTGTCTGTGGCGCTGATATATGATGCGACGCTGACGCACTCCGATGGTTATGGGCATCGTTACGTTATAGATTTCACTATGCAGCACAAGGGGAAAGCGGCCCAGATTCATAGCTCATGGATTGTGCGAACGGCTGAAGATTTCCCCCGGCTGACCAGTTGCTACGTTCTCTGAAAGGGGTGGCTAAGTCATGCAAACCACCATTCATCTACTAGATGTAGTCGCCTTAACAGAAGATCTGCCTGGTGAGGATCTCCAGCGCGGTCAAGTGGGGACAGTGGTAGAAAACCTGGCCTCTGATGTATATGAGGTGGAGTTCACCGACACCGATGGACACACCTACGCCTTGGTGGCCCTGCGCGCTGACCAGCTATTGGTGCTGCATTATGCACCTGTTGTGGCCGCATAGCTCCTGTTGCCTCGACCTAACAATAAAAGAAGGCACCAGATCCCATGGGGTCTGGTGCCTTCTTTTATTGCACCTTTAGAACGGTGTGGCTTTAGTGCTGCCAGGCCGCGCTGTACATCTTGCGCGCTTCTTCGGCGGCGCGAGAGTCCAGGTTCGTCAGGTCGCTGAGGTCGCGCACCACCACGGTGGGGACCAGCGCGCCGAGATCCATGATCGTCTTGGCGTTCTGCTTGAGGTGCCGGGCACCTAGCTGGGCGGTCTCGCGGTCGCCACAGGCCAGCGCGGTGGTGATCAGCATTTCATAGCTGATGTTCCCCAGGCTGATCGCCGTGTAGTTGTCACGGAAGTCCTTGGAGACTTCTTCGGAGCGCAGCTTGTCGATCACGCCTGCGGCCACACCCAGTACCGATGCACCGGCTTCCTTGATCGGGCTGGTGGGCTTGCCACCCAGGGCTTCGAGCCGGGCGCGCAGTTCATTGACCTGCTGCTCTAGCTGATCGCGGATCTGCTTGAGCAAGGGGTTCACATCCGGCTCATCTTCTGTTCCTTTGACCTGCTTGTCAATCGCCTGATAGATATGCCCCTGCAAGCCGAGTTGATCGGCCAGGTACTTCGTGACAATCTCGTGCTTCTTATCGTCATTCGTTGTATTAGCCATGCTGTTAGTTCTCCTTTAATACAATGGTGTGCTAGGATGTCCCCGGTCGTGCTCAGACGAAAACATCGTCGGAGATGACCATACTTGTTATAGCTCTGTTCAATGTAAATATAAAGCAATCTTCATGCCAGATAGGGCGAGCAGCCGCCAGATCGTCCGCCCGCCCGTTGATCGGGCCGTGCAAATGTTCTATAATACCCCTGTGAGGGTAGCGCGATGCACAAGATCTATCTGGATGTGTGCTGTCTCAACCGGCCCCTGGATGACCAAACTCAGGAGCGCGTTCAGCGCGAGACTGCCGCAATTATGCATATTATCGGCTACTTCGCTAGTGGCATCTGGCAATGGTTGGGCAGCGAGATCGTTGAGTTTGAGATCGCCCAGATCCGTGATGAACGCCGCCGCCGCCGACTCACGGTGCTGGCAACGCAGATACAGCAAGTGACCGCAGTGGATGCAGGCATCGTTGGGCGGGCACAAGAATTGATGGGGATGGGGTTTCATCTCGCCGACAGCTTACATTTGTCCTGTGCCGAACGGGCGGGGGCCGATGTTTTTTTGACAACCGCTGATCGCCTCTTGCGCCGCGCCCTGCGTGGGGCTCATCAATTACAAGTAACGGTAGCAAATCCGGTGGCCTGGTTGGAGGAGGTAGCACAGCAATGACCACACTCGATATACAGGCGATGACCAGCGAGGAGATCCAGGAGGCGGGCCTCGAAGCCTTGTTGGAACGGCTAGGCCCGGTGGGCATGTTGCGCTTTTTGCAACAGTTCGAGAACGGGCAGGGTGACTATACCCAGGAGCGCCATACCTGGATAGATAAGCTGGATATGGAGACCGTCCTGGCTTGGATCGCCCGGCGACGCGCCGCCGCCCAATCGCAACCCACCATCGACGCGTCTGGCTCCTCACCTCTATGAATCTCTCGCAACTCCTTGATCATATGCACCGCTCGCCCTATTTTGCCGAGCGGATCACCGCGTGGCATGAGGTGCCCGAGCGCGACCCGCAGTGGGCAGCGTTCCCGCCCGATCTCGACCCGCATCTGGGGACGGCGTTGCGCCGGATGGGGATGGGCCAGCTCTACAGCCACCAGCGGGCGGCGACCGATGCCGCGCTGCGGGGCGAGCATGTGGTGGTGGTGACACCCACCGCCAGCGGCAAGACGCTGTGCTACAACCTGCCCGTGCTGCACACGATCTTACGCGATCCGTCGGCGCGGGCGCTCTACCTGTTCCCGACCAAGGCGCTGGCCCAGGACCAGTTGACGGGGTTGCAGACGCTCATCTCGGCGCTGGAAACCGACATCAAGACGTTCACCTATGACGGGGACACGCCGCCCCAGGCCCGGCAGAAGATCCGCACCGCCGGGCACATCGTCATCTCCAACCCCGACATGCTCCATACCGGGGTGCTGCCGCACCACACCAAGTGGGTGCGCCTGTTCGAGAACCTCAAATATATTGTTTTGGACGAGGTGCATCATTACCGGGGTGTGTTTGGCAGCCATGTGGCGAACGTGCTGCGCCGCCTGCTGCGGATCTGCCGCTTCTACGGGTCCGAGCCGCAATTCCTCTGCGCTTCGGCCACGATCGCCAACCCGCTGGAACTGGCCGAGCGGATCACCGGCACGGGCGGT
>JBBSAN010000643.1:0-4506 GCA_038252265.1 Chloroflexia bacterium | reverse complement strand
GAATGCGTCCACGCCTGGGTATCGCCATATCGCTTTTTGGAACAGGCACGCGAGTATCGCAAATGCAAAACTCTGAGGCGCACCCCGCATCACGCGCCCGCTTGCATACTATGCCTTGATCGGGTAGAATACGGCGGATGTGCCCACCAGGGCGCGTTGGCTGTTGCTATCGTTTTTGCACAGGGAAATGAGGAGGACAATGGAGTTTTTGCACGGGCTGGAGAATCAGCTCTGGGATTTTCTACAAGCGTTGTATACTACAGCGGGGTGGTTCGGCGTGGTCGTGATGATGGCGATTGAAAGTGCCTGCATCCCCCTACCGAGCGAGATTATCATGCCCCTGAGCGGGCAATACCTGGTCCAGGATCCCGGCAATATCGTGGGTTTGCTGGAGGCCGGGTTCTTCGGGGCGCTGGGCTGCACCATCGGGTCGGCCATCGCCTACTGGGTCGGGGCACTGGGGGGCCGCCCGCTGATTGAAAAGTACGGCAAGTATGTGCTGATCCGCCATCACCACATCGACGTGGCCGACCGCTGGTTTGCGCGCTGGGGTGAGCCGACGGCCTTCTTCAGCCGCCTGGTGCCGGTAGTGCGCACTTTTATTTCGTTCCCGGCGGGCGTGGCGCGGATGAACTTCCCCAAGTTCCTGCTCTATTCCTTCCTCGGCTCGTTCCCCTGGTCGCTGGCGCTGGCCTGGGCCGGGGCACAATGGAAGCCCCGCGATGTGCGCGAGGCGATGCGGCCTTTTGACATCCCGATTGTGATTGTTATTCTGCTGTTCGTGGCCTGGTTTGTCTATCGCTCGTGGCGCAGCCGGGGCCAGGATGAGCCGGTGGTCGCCACCGCCGGAGCCGGGCGCTCGAACAAGACCCTTCCTGCCGCCCGCACAGCCTCGCGCGCGGTGCAAATGCCGGTGCGCCACACGCCGGGGGCGGCCCCAACCGGCTCCACGCCGCCAACCCCCGCCACCCCGCCCCGCCGCAAGCCGCGTCCAGAGGCGAACACCACCCCCCGCCCGCCGCGCAATGCGCGCTAGTGACGAGTGGTTGGTGGTTGGTGGTTGGTGGTACGTAATAGCGCAATGCATGTTCACAACACGCAACTGACCACTAACCACTAACCACTCGTCACTAACCACCCGAAAGGCAGCTATGTCGATCAGCGAGACGATTGAACGGATCGGGGAGACCCTGCTGGCGCATCTGGAGGCGAAGAACGCCGCACGGGAGCAGGCGTTGGTCGATTCGCGGGCGGCGATCCGGCTGTGTGCGCATTCGGTGCGGGCCACCCATCGGGGCGAGTTCGCCCAGGCCCAGGATCTGCTGACCCAGGCCGGGGCGCAGGTGGCGGCCACGCGGACGGCGCTGGCAAACCATCCCGATGTGTACTGGATGGGTTACGTGCAAGACGCGCAAAAAGAGTTTGCCGAAGCGAACCTGATCTATGCCGTGGTGGCGGGCGAACCGTTGCCCGATCCGGCGGCGCTGGGCGTCGAAGTGGTGCCCTATATCAACGGGCTGGGGGAGGCGGCGGGCGAGATGCGCCGCTATACGCTCGACATCATCCGGCATGGCGAACTGGCGCGGGGCGAGGCGACGTTGGGGACGATGGAGGACATTTATAGTCTGCTAGTGACGGTGGACTTCCCCGACGCGATCACCGGGGGCCTGCGGCGCACGACCGACATGGTGCGCGGGGTGCTGGAACGCACGCGCGGCGACCTGACCTTCGCCCAGCAGCAGCAGACGTTGACCGCTGCGCTGGCCCGCCACCTGCCCGCCGGGATGACGGTGGCCGCGCCGACTTCTGCTGCGGACGAGGAGTAACGAGTTGCGAGTTGCGACTAAATAATCACGCATCACGCATCACGTATCACGCAGGAGCCGCCCATGATGCCGGAGGAACCCGCTGCCACCCGCCCACATATGCCTGGCTATGGCCTGCTTCCGGCGGATGATGGGGTGGGGGTGCTCCCCTGGAATTGGGCGACCGAGCGGTTGGCCGGGGCACGTACCTACTGGCTGGCGACCACGCGGCCCGACGGACGGCCCCATGCCCTGTCGGTCTGGGGCGTTTGGGTGGACAGCCGATTGTATTTCAGCAGCGGGGCGGAGTCGCGCAAGGCCCGGAATCTGGTCGCCCAGCCCGCCTGCGTGGTCGGGGTCGAATTGGGCGACGACGCGATCAGTGTCGAGGGGCAGGCCGCCCTGGTGACCGATGCTGCCGAGCGCGACCGGGCGCTGGCCCTGTACGGCGCGAAGTACGCCCAGGACATGACCGGGTTTGCCGAGCCGCTCTACTGCGTGACCCCTGCCGTAGTCTTCGGCTTTGCCACCGCCAATGGGGGGTTTACGGGCAGTGCGACAAGGTGGGTGTTTGAGGATGCAAGCGGGAAGGGTCATGATTAGGTTATGAACGAAGAAGCTTCTCCTGTTTACCGGCTGCTCCCCAAAGCCTTCCCGTCTAAGAAGGGTTGGGACTCTTTTTCAATAGTGGCGATCAACGGCTGGTGTAGGCGAACAGAAACAGGTCACCTTGCGCTTACCCGCCCTGGTCCTTTTATACCGCCCATTACTTTCCCGGAGAGTGTAAACGCACCACACCCGCAAACACATGAACTGGTTGTCACCAACGTCTTCAAGCAGCACTTGGAACAATCGCACCTGGGGGGCTTTACCTTTCTCCCGGTAATCAAGTACCATAGTTATCAGATGGAGTGGGAAGCATGGGTGCTGAGTGGATCGGAACCACCAGAAAATACAGAACCCAATGAGGCTATATTCCACGTTCCCCGCCAACTACATGATCCCGCGGTTGCTGAGCAAATGGGCGACTTATGGGAGATACGTCTGGAAGACCACGGAGAGTGGGGTAAGAAGGAACCGGGTTCTCCCTTTATCGTAAATTGGGATGGCACGGATTGGTTTTATATAGAGCATCCGCCTGGCAATAGCGTGTATTGTTACGTTTCTGAGCGGGCGATGCAGTGGTTGAAACAGACTGTGGGTAAATGGGTTGGGTTTCGCGGCATGTCTGCTTCGGAACTACCGTCAATCACTAACCACTAACCACCAACCACTAACCACTCGTCACGAGGAACAGATGCCAAAAAGCCAGCACCGCTACGTTGTGCGGGCGAGCGATCTGAATAGCTGGGAGTATTGCCACCGGAACTGGTGGCTGCGCCGGGTGGCGGGGGTCGAGCCGTCTGCCGAGGCGCAAGGGCGGATGGACGCGGGTACCCGGCGGCACGCGGCGCATGGGCGCGGGGTGGTGCTGGCGGGCCGATTGTGGCGGGCAGGGGTGGCGCTGCTTGCCGGGGGCATCCTGGCAGGAGGCGTATGGTGGATTCTGGCCATGATGGGACACTAGCGGCGGGCACCTGGCGGCTCCGCGTGCTGGGCACGGCAGATGCCTATCCGCATCCCCGGCCCTGGTGCGACTGCCCGCAGTGCCGGGAGGGCATCGTCCGGCGGCGGGCGGCGCTGCTGGTCGAGGGGCGGCACACAGCATTGGTCGATGTGGGTGGCAGCTTCTATGAGCAGATGCTAGGGCTAACGAAGCGGCCCACGTTGGAACGAGTTCTGCTGACCCATGTGCATACCGACCACTTCATGGGCATGGACGAATTGTTGCTGCTGGAGCCGTCGGGCCTGCCGGTGTGGGCGCTGGAAGATAACTGGCCGAGCATCGAGGGTGCGTTCTACTATCTCTACGCCCGCCGCACCGAAGGGGGTGCGCCGCTCATCCGGCGCGTGGCCCCGTTCGGCCCCGGCGCGAACTGGCTGGCCGCTGACGAATGGTGTACCGCGACGCCGATCAACGCCCATCACGTCGGCTATTTTACCACGGTGGGGTTGTTGTTCACCGATAAGCGGCATGGCGCGCGGGTGGGCTACTTCCCCGACCTGCGGCGACTGGATGATGAAGGCAAGGCACAACTCCAGGGGGCCGATGTGCTGCTGATTGATAGCACGCAGTTGGAGTCGAACACTCCGTCGCACCTGGCGATCCCGGAGGCGCTGGCCCTCTGCCGCGACCTGGGGGTGCGTCAGCCGGTGTTGACCCACCTGGGGCACCTGCGGTGGAATACGGCCCGCCTCCGCGCCTGGCTGGATGCCGCCGGGTTCTCCCACGCCCGGATCGCGCACGACGGCCTGCTGATCACGGTGGACGCCACAGGGGTACACATTGATGAGCAGCGAGCAGCAAGTGGTGAGTGAGGCGTGGTTAGCTGTACACATCGCTAACACTAACCACTCACCACTCACCACTCACCACTAACCACTCGAAGAGGAGCAGGGATGGCAAAGATCGGGTTCCTGGTAGATAGCCTGGCGCGGATTCCAGACGAATTGATGGCCCAGTACCATATCCATGTGATCCCACTGCGGGTTATGTTCGGCCAGGAAAGCTTGCGCGAGCAGATCGACATTAGCGACGAGGCGTTCCTGACCCGCTTGAAGGCAGCGCGGACTCTGCCCACTACGTCGCAGGCGTCGCCGG
>JBBSAN010000642.1:0-4506 GCA_038252265.1 Chloroflexia bacterium | reverse complement strand
GGGACCCGGTCGGGCGCACGCTGGTGCCGGTCACCAACGTCGAACGCATGGATCCCGCGCAGGCCAACCCGACCTGGACGAGCGTCGCCTCGCTGCCCACCGCCCGTGGCGATATGGGGGGCTGGGCCTACGACACCGGCAGCAACTATGAGATCGCGGGGCGCCTGGCCGTGGCCGGGGGCATCTATCCCACCCCCGACAACCAGGGCTACATCTATAATCCGGGCACGAATAGCTGGGCCGTCTTCCCCAATCTGGTCCATGCGACCCGCAACTATGCTACCGCTCAGTTGAACGGCTTCCTCTACGCCTTCGGGGGCTACAACTTCACCAACAACTTGCCCGACGGGGCGAACTTCAACCAGCGCTACGACGCGACCGGGCCAGCGCCCTCGCCCACCCAGACCGTAACCGGCACCCCGCCGACGGCCACCCGCACCAACACCCCCGGCCCCACCAATACCCAGACCAGCACCGTCGTCGGCACGGCGACGGCCACGGGGACGGCCACGGTGAACCCTTGCCTGATCTCAACCTACGTCATCGCGACGGGTACAGCCACGATCGTCGCGGGCACGACCGACACCGGCAGCGCCTGCGACGATTGCGACACGCCGATTACCCTGCCCTTCCCCTTCACTCTCTACGGGCAGAGCTTCACCACCGTCAACGCTGCCTCCAATGGGCGGCTCGATTTCGTCACCGACAATGGCGGGAATGACTACGCCAATAGCTGCTTGCCTGCCGCGCCCAATGTCGGCCCCTATGACTACACCATCTTTGCCCATTGGGACGACCTCTTGACCAGTGGGACCGGCAACGGCATCTTCACCTCGGTGTCGGGTGTCGCCCCCAACCGTATCTTCAACATCGAGTGGCGGGCCAGCTACTTCTCCGGCGCGGGCGCGGCCAACTTCGAAGTGCGCCTCTATGAAGGCTCCACCCGCTTTGATCTGGTCTATGGCACGCTGGCTGAGGGCGGCGCCAGTGCCACCATCGGCGTGCAGGGGCTGAACAACACCTTCACCCAGTATTCCTGCGACACGGCAGTGGCGAGCGGCCTGCTGCTCACCTTCACACAGCCCCCGTGCGGCACCCCGACCGTTGGCCCGTCGCTTACGCCTACCGCCCCCCCGGCCACGGCGACTTCGACCCGCACCGCCACCAGCGCGGCCACGAGCACGGCCACACCGAGCGTGACGCCGACCACCTGCCCGGTGCAGTTCGTGGACGTGCCATCGAGCAACACCTTCTACGCCGCCATCCGCTGCCTGGCCTGCCGGGGTATCGTCGGCGGCTATCCCTGCGGCGGTCCCGGCGAGCCGTGCCCCGGCAACTACTACCGCCCGACCGCCAACGTGACCCGGGGACAGACCGCCAAGATCGTCTCCGAATCGGCGGGCTTCAACAATATCATCCCCAGCACCCAGCAGACCTTCGAGGATGTCGCCCCCGGCAGCACCTTCGCCCTCTGGGTCGAGCGCCTGGCCGGGCGCGGGATCATCGGCGGCTATCCCTGCGGCGGGCCGGGTGAGCCATGCGTCAGCCCGACCAACCGCCCCTACTTCCGCCCGAACAATAAGGTCACCCGTGGTCAACTATCCAAGATCACCAGCGGGGCGGCGGGCTGGACCGAAACGCCGACCGCCCAGACCTTCGAGGATGTGGCCCCTGGCAGCACCTTCTACCTCTACATCGAGCGCATGGCAAGCCGGGGCATCATCACCGGCTATCCCTGCGGCAACCCCGGTGAGCCGTGCGTCGGGCCGGCCAACCGGCCCTACTTCCGCCCGAACGCCAACGCCACCCGTGGACAGATGGCGAAGATCGCGGCCTCCGCCTTCTTCCCCAACTGTTCCACTCCGGCGGGTCGCCGCTAGGCGCGTTCCGGCTGCGTCGTGTCGCCGGGGTGCCTGCGGGCACCCCGGCCCTTTTCTCCACATCCACCCAGGCCGGTCTGCCCAGGGACGTTGGACCCCTGGCGGCACTGTTCCTGCTGTGAAGTGAAAGCGGGCAGCCACTCGAGAAAAGGAGCATCTAATTTTGCGTCTCTCATCCTCCCCGATCCCCCCCATCCGCCGTTCCTCGCTGCGTCCCTGGCTATATGGTCTGGCGGTTCTTCTGGCCCTCCTGGCCGTCGTTCCTCCGGCGCCCACCGCAGCGGCCCCGCGCCGCATCGTGGTGGGGGCGGGCCTCTCGCCCACCGATCCGCTCCCCGCGCCGACCCGCGCCGGGCCAGATGTGCGCTACTTTGCCGAAACGGGCCACAATCTGGCCCACGGCTTCCGCGAATACTGGGAAGGCAACCGGGGGGCGACCCTCCTCGGCCTGCCGCTGACCGAAGAATTCGCCGAACAATACACCGACGGCACCACCCAGACCGTCCAGTACTTCGAGCGCGGCGTGCTGGAATACCACCCTGCCGCCGCCCCCGGTCATCAGGTGGTGATCCGCGCCCTGGGCCCGCTCCTGCTCGCCGGGCGGCACTTTGCCCCCCAGGCCACCGCCAACGGCCAGACCTTCTCCACCGGCTTCACCGTCAGCAACGAATTCCTGCGCTTCTGGCGCGACATGGACGGAGCCACCGCTTTCGGCAACCCGCTCTCGCCACCCCTTGTCGAAGAGGGCCGCACTGTCCAGTATTTTGAGCGCGCCCGCTTCGAGTCCCATCCCGAATTCATCGGGGCCTCCTACAGCGTGGCCCTCGCGCCTGCCGGCTATGCCGCCCTGCGCGACGCGGGCTACAGCCTGCCGCTGGGCGCGCTGGTGCAGATGGAACCGCCGGTGCTGGTCGAGGGCCACACCCTGCTGGTGCGTGTCGCCAGCCCTGCCGGTGGCAAAGTGACCGGCAAGCTCGACGCCCAGCCCCTCGTGTTTGTGGCCGCCAAATCGAGCACCCTGGCCGGGCAGCCGGTGACCGAACGCCGCGCCGTGGCCGGGATCGCCGCCATGGGGGCCATCGGCGCGCACCGCCTGACCCTGACCCTCACCGACGCCAAAGGCCGCAGCCGCACCGTGACCCGTACCGTGCAGGTGCAGGCCTGGTCCTTTCCCACCGAGCACCTCAGCCTCGACTCCGAGGACACCAGCCTGCTCGATCCGGATATCATCAACGGCGAACTGGCGCAGATCAATGCCATTTTCGCCGGGCGCAATGGCGGTCCCCTGTGGAGCGGCGCGTTCCATGCTCCGCTCGCGGGCACGCTGACCGTCACCGCCCCGTTCGGCGAGCGTCGCGCCTATAACGACGGCCCGGTCAGCACCTTCCACGCCGGGGCCGACCTGCACGCCCTCCAGGGCACCCCGGTCCTGGCCGCCGCCGCCGGGCGGGTGGTGCTGGCGACCCGGCTTCAGGTGCGCGGCAACTGCATTATTATCGACCACGGTATGGGCGTCTATACCATGTACGCCCATCTGTCGGAGTTCCGCGTGAGCAAAGGGGCCACGGTGAAAGCGGGCCAGGTGCTCGGCCTGTCCGGCAACACCGGCCTCTCCACCGCCGCGCATCTCCATTGGGAGATGCATGTCAGCGGTCCCGCCGTCAGCCCGTTTGAATGGATGCAGCGTTCGCTGCCCTGATAGGGGTTGGGGGTTAGGGGTTGGTATCTCTGATCCTCCCTGACGACCAACCCCCAACCCCCGACCCCTGACCCTCATGACTACACCTGCTGACACATCGATCATCTTTATGGGCACTCCCGCCTTTGCGGTTCCGGCATTGGTGGCGCTGCACGAGGCGGGCTACTGGCTTCATGTCGTGACCCAGCCCGACCGCAAGGCCGGGCGCGGCAGCCGCCTGACCCCGCCCCCGGTTAAAGAAGCCGCCCTGGCGCGCGGCCTGCCCGTCCTCCAGCCGCCCACCCTGCGCGATGCTGCCGTGGTGGACACTCTGCGGGCGCTGAATCCCGCCGTGATCGTGGTCGTCGCCTATGGCGAGTTGCTCCGCCGCGCCGTGCTGGAGATGGCCCCGGGCGGCTGCGTCAACGTCCACCCCTCCCTGCTCCCCCGCTGGCGCGGCCCGACCCCCATCCCGGCAGCCATCCGCGCCGGAGATGCCGAAACCGGCGTCAGCCTCATGCGGCTCGATGCCGGGATGGACAGCGGCCCCGTCCTGGCCCAGGTGCGGGAGCCAATCGGCCCGCACGACACCGCCGCGACGTTGGGTGATCGCCTGGCCGCGCAGGGGGCCGCGCTGCTGGTCGAAACCCTCCCCCGCCTGCTGGACGGCACGATCATTCCCCGGCCCCAGGACCTGGCCCTGGTGACCACCTGCGGCCTCTTGCGCCGCGAGGATGGTCTGCTCAACTGGGCACGCCCCGCCGAAGAACTGGCCCGCGAAGTGCGCGCCTACACCCCCTGGCCGGGCACTACCGCGTTCTGGGAGGGGCGGCGGCTCAAAGTGCTGGAGGCCGCGCCCCAGCCCCGCACCCTCGCCTTGCCGCTGTGGGAGAACACGCTGCCGGGTACGGTGCTGCTCCTGTCCGACGAAGGGGGTCGCGCTGTCTG
>JBBSAN010000641.1:0-4507 GCA_038252265.1 Chloroflexia bacterium | reverse complement strand
GTGTTTGCCGAGGTGCTGCCCGCCGACAAAGCGCGCTACGTGCAGCAGTTGCAGGGCGAGGGCCAGCGAGTGGCGATGGTCGGCGACGGGGTCAACGACGCGCCCGCCCTGGCCCAGGCCGACATCGGCATCGCCATTGGCGCGGGGACCGATGTAGCGATTGCGACGGCCAAGGTGGTGCTGATGAAGAGCGATCCGCTCGATATCCTGCGCGCCATCACCCTGTCCCAGGCGACGGTGCGGAAAATGAAGCAGAATCTAGGCTGGGCCTCGGTGTATAATGTGCTGGCGATCCCGGTGGCGGCGGGGGTGCTCTATCCGGCCTTCGGGATCATGTTGCGCCCGGAATGGTCGGCCTTGCTGATGTCGCTCTCCTCGATCATCGTCGCGGTGAATGCGGTCTTGCTCAAGCGGGTGGAGGGGGAATTGGGCACGCCCAACGCGGCTCCGGCCCCACCGTCACCGCAGCCTGCCCCTACCGTGGGATGAGGCGCTGCGTAACGTCCCCAGCAATGTGATACAATGGATTGCCCTATCGGCTAATAGTTGTGAACGGCGTGATTCGCGTCTAACGGCAGGAAAGGCAACCGTGCAACAGGGAGAAGAGAGGTCGATGAAAAATCATCGTTTGATCCGCCTGCTCGGCGGGGTCCTGGTGCTGCTGACGGTGCTGGTGGCCGGATGCGATTGGGGGAGCACCGGCCCCGCCGCCACACCCGCATCCCGCCAGGCCACCCCGGCCACGACCGGGCAGGGCAACCCCACCCCGGCCACCGGGGGCGAAACCCATCCCGCGCCGGGCGAACTGGTGTCCACCGGGCAGGTGGGCGACCCCGATCAGCCCATCCCGTCTGCGGGCGTCCCGGCGGCGCAGGTCGATCAGGGGGCGCAGCCGCTCGCCTTTACCATGGATGGCGACACCAAGGTCTTCGAACTGACCGCGCAGCCGGTGCGCTGGAAGATCCTGCCCGATGTGACCGTCACCGCCTGGAGCTATAACGGCATGGTACCTGGTCCGTTGATCCGGGTCACTGAGGGCGATAAGCTGCGGATCATCTTGCACAACCACCTGCCCGTCCCCACCACGATCCACTGGCACGGCATTATCCTGCCCAATGCGATGGACGGCGTGCCGGACATGACCCAGCCCGCCGTGCAGCCCGGCCAGGATTTCACCTACGAGTTTCAGGTCCACCAGAACGGCACCTACTGGTATCACTCGCACTACCATAGCGATGTGCAGTTGCCGGTCGGCCTGTATGGTCCACTGATTATCGATCCCCGCGAGCCGACCGGGCCGAAACCCGATGTCGATCAGGTGATCATGCTGTCTGAATGGCGCTGGCTCGCCGGGGATACCTATCCGGCGATGCCGATGAGCGGCATGGATCCCAACTATTTCACGATCAACGGCAAGGCCTTTCCCCTCACCCCGGAGATTCGGCTGAAGCAGGGCCAGCGGCTGCGGTTGCGCTTCATCGGTGCGGGCCAGTTTATCCATCCGATGCACCTGCACGGGCCGCCATTCAAGATCGTCGCTACCGACGGTCACCCCGTGCCGGAGGCCGCCCAGTTGACGAAGGACACCGTCGCGGTCGCGCCGGGCGAACGCTATGATGTGGAATGGGTCGCCACCGAACCGGGCCAGTGGATGCTGCATTGCCATATCCCGCATCACACCACCAACGCCCACGAGGAGCCAGGGGGCCTGATGCTGATGGTGCGAGTCGATCCGTAAATCAGGCCGCTCTGCGGTTGTAAGAATCAGGAGTAACCAAAGGATGAAATCGTTGATCGAGGGCCGCCCGGTGGGCATTCTGTTGTTGCTGGTGCTCCTCACCGGGTTGTTGACCGCGTGTGGCGGGGATTCCCCGGCCACGGCGACCCCCAGCGGGGACGCCAGCGTGCAGATCACCCTGACGACCGATCCGACCCCGGCGCGCGCCGGTCCGGTGACGCTGACCTTGGTCATCCGGGACGCGGCGGGCCAGCCGATCACGGACGCCGACAGCCAGGTCCACATCGCGGGCGACATGCCCAGCATGGGGCATGGGGGGCTGGAGGGCAACGCTACGCACATGGGCAACGGCACCTGGCAGGCGAAAGGCCGGTTCTCGATGAGCGGGGAGTGGCGGCTGATTGTGACGGTCACCCGCAACGGCACCCAACTAACCCAGCGCGAGTTTCGCGTGCAAGCCGGTAGCTAAGTCCCGCGTCCCCGCCTGACCGGATGGGTAGGCGCGGGGGCGGCGGCAAGGCTAGAGCAAGGATCGGCCATGAGCAACTTGCCGGTGACGGTGCTGGTGGTGGACGACGAAGAACCTTTGCGCAACCTGGTCCGCCAGTACCTGGAGCGCGAGGGATTTGGCGTGCTGACCGCACCGGATGGAGTGACGGCCCTTGATCTGGCCCGCCGTCACGCCCCCACCGTGGTCGTGCTGGATTGGATGCTGCCGGGGCTCGATGGGCTGGAAGTCTGCCGCCGCCTGCGCACCTTCTCCGACGCCTATGTGATCATGCTGACCGCCAAAGCCGAGGAGCTGGACCGCATTATCGGGCTGGAGGTGGGCGCGGACGACTATCTCACCAAGCCGTTCTCGCCCCGCGAGCTGGTGGCCCGCGTGCGGGCGATGCTGCGCCGCCCGCGCACTGGCGCCGGTGCGCCCGCCCCGGAGGGCGCCCCCCCGCAACGGTTTGGCGATCTCCTCCTCGATGCCGCCCGGCGAGAAGTCACCCTGCGGGAGGCGGTTGTGCCGCTCACCGCGCTGGAATGGACCCTGCTCAGCACGCTGGCCGGGTACCCGGGGCGGGTGTTCACCCGCGCCCAGTTGCTGGAACGGGTCTGGGGACCGGACTATTTCGGTGATGACCATGTGGTGGACGTGCATATCGCCAACCTGCGCAAAAAGCTGGGCGACGATCCGGCGGCTCCCCGGTATATCGAGACCGTCCGCGGCGCGGGGTACCGCTTCGAAGGGAAGGCCCCGTGAGCCAGCCCCCCCAGCCCCAGACTAGCCTGCGTGTGAAACTGTTGCTGGCGCACTTGCTGGTGATCGGCGTGGGCGTAGGCACGCTCCTGGTGGCGACCCTGGCGTTGGCCCCGACCTTGTTCGACCGGACCATGAACGCGATGATGGGGCCAGGGATGCCCCAGGGGATGATGCCGAGCCTGGAGCCGAGCCTGACCCAGGCGTTTCAGACGGCCATGCTGGAGGCGCTGCTGGTCAGTGCGGGCGTGGGGGTGCTGGCGGCGGTCGGGACCAGCCTCTTCGTCGCGAGACGCATCTTGACCCCCCTGGCCCGTCTGCTGACGGCCAGCCAGCGGATCGCGGCGGGGCACTATACCGAGCGGGTGCCTGCCGCGGGGGACGATGAACTGGCGACTCTGGCCGCCCAGTTCAACACGATGGCCGCCGCGCTGGAAGGTACCGAGCAGCGGCGCGTGGCCCTGATCGGCGATGTGGCCCACGAACTGCGGACCCCGCTGGCAACCATCGAGGGGTACGCCGAAGGTCTGCTGGACGGTGTAGTCGCCCCCACCGAAGAAACCTGGGCCTTGATTCATGACGAGGCGGCCCGCCTGCGCCGCCTGGTCGCCGACTTGCAAGAGCTATCGCGGGCCGAAGCCCATCAACTGTCCTTGCGGCCCGCCCCGACGGCCCCCGCCACCCTGGCCGCCCAGGCCGTGACTCGCCTGGCCGGGCAGTTCGCCGAACAGGAGATCACCCTGACCACTGCCGTGCCCACCGCCCTGCCCGCCGTGCAGGCGGACCCGGACCGCATCTTGCAGGTGATCATCAACCTGCTGGGCAACACGTTACGCTATACCCCGGCAGGGGGCACCGTGCGGCTGAGCGCGACCCGCCAGGGGGCAGCCGTGCTGTTTCAGGTGACCGATAGCGGCCTGGGGATCGCGCCCGACCACCTGCCGCACCTGTTCGAGCGCTTCTACCGGGTGGATAAGGCGCGATCACGGGCGCTGGGCGGCAGCGGGATCGGCCTGACCATTGCCCAGGCGATCGTAGAAGCGCATGGCGGCCAGATGACCGCAGCCAGTGCGGGGCTGGGCCAGGGCGCGACCTTCTCCTTCACCGTACCCCTGGCGGCCCCGCCGACCGGCCAGCCGCGCACATAACCCCACCCGCTACGCAATTCTCTCAACGACCTCCTGCCGATTTCTTGACCAAATCTTGATGGTTGCTGGCATCTCCGCTTGATCTCCCCCAGGTATACTAAGAGGGTCAAAGGCAGTGGGGTGTGATGATGCGCCGGAAAGCTATTGGACCTCCGGCAGCGCCAACAAGTGCGGGGCGAGAGCAGGTACGCCGCGTTTATCCAGGCACGCGAAGCGCCCGGTTAAAAGTGAATGTAACTACTCAGCCACTATATGGCGGATCATGATGTAAACCAACCACAACATGTTGTGGTTCCATGCCGGGAAACGACGGTCCAAAACGGCATTTTGGATGCTTTTTCTCGGCAACGATCCTACATGTTGTGGTGCATC
>JBBSAN010000640.1:0-4518 GCA_038252265.1 Chloroflexia bacterium | reverse complement strand
TCCGCCTTCTTCCCCAACTGCTCCACCCCGGCGGTGCGTCGTTAATCACCGGGGCTGGCTTTCCGGCTAGCCCCTCCACCGACGAGGCACCCCACCCGGGGTGCCTCGTTTGTTTTCGCCGGGTGCCTACCCGGCGGCCCCGATCTATGGTATGATTAGATGCTATGACCGCCATCTATTTTAATCCACGGACCAAACTCTTCATCACCTGGGCCTTGATCGGCCTGGCCGTGGTGTTCCTCTATGCGGTCCGTTCGATCCTCCCGCCGTTCATCGCCGCTTTGATCACGGCCTATCTGCTCAACCCGATCGTCGGGTGGCTGGCCCGGATCACGCATCTGCCCCGCCGCCTGTGGGCCGGGGTGATCTATTTTGCCCTGCTGGGGGGCTTGTTCTGGGGGTTGAGCCAACTGGTGCCCTCGCTGGCGATCCAGGTCGAGGATCTGGCGACGGCGCTGCCCGGCTACTTGCAGCAGGTGGATACCTGGCTCAAGAGCAACCAGATCCAGGTGGCCGGGATCAACATCGATATGGGGCAGGTCAGCGCCGAGGCGACTCGGAACCTGGGAAATCTGGCGAACGAACTGGGGCGCGGTGCTCCGGCATTTGCGCTGGGGATCTTTGCCCAGCTTTTCGAGACGATCATCTATCTGGTCAGCACGTTCTTCTTCTTGCAGCAATCGGAGAATATCGTCAATGGCGTCCGCGCGCAATTCGCTCCCGATGTGCTGACCGAACTGGACCCCTGGATCCGCCGGATCAACGCCACGCTGGCCGCCTATGTGCGCGGGCAGGCGATTTTGATTGTCTATATGATCGTGGCGACCTTTGTCGCGCTGTCGCTGCTGGATGTGCATTATGCCCTGGCGATGGCGGTGATGACCGGGTTGGTGGAACTGATCCCGTTCCTGGGGCCATATCTGGCGGGTGGGGTGGCGGTCTTGCTGGCGATGACCCAGGGCGGGAATAGCTGGGGCTGGACGCCGGTCGTGCTGGGCGTGGTGGTCATTGTCGTCTACACGGTGTTGCGGCAGATCCAGGACAATATCATCGGGCCGCTGGTCATCGGGCGGGTGATCGATCTGCACCCCCTGGCGGTGATCTTTGTCGTGCTGGCCGGGGCCGCACTGGCGGGTTTGATGGGCCTGCTGCTGGCGATCCCGGTGGCGGCCTCGCTGCGGATCGTGTTCCAGTTTTTATTCCAGAAGCTGCGCCAGGAGGGGCCACGGGCCATTGTGCCGGTGTCGGCCACGGCCAGCTGGGAAGATATCGCCCATGAGCTACGCGGCCTGAGCACCGAGCGGGCCGTGCTGGTGGCTCCTGCCGCCCCGGCAGCCCTCCAGGATCCGGCGACCTTCCGGCTGATGAGTATCGTGGCCCACGAGGCTGAACTCAAGCTGGCCTTGATGACCGATGACCCCATCGCCCGTGCCCTGGCCGAGCAGTTCGACATCGAAACCCTGGTGCTGCCGACCGACCTGCATCCAGCGGCGATCATGGCTGCCGGCCAGCCGTCGCCCTTGGACCAACCGCCGCCTCTGCCTGCTGAGCGGGTGGCGGTGCCTTCGGAGGTTTCTCTCCGCCGATGAACGATCGCCGCCCGCCCCATCCTGTGTATGGTCCCGACCAGGCTCCGGTGCGCCTGGGGAATGAGCACGATCTGGCCGCCTGCCTCGCCCTTGATGATGGCTACACCACCGGGCGGGTGTGGCAAATGGATCTGCATCGCCCCGACGACGCGTTGAGCGGGGCAGCGCCCCCCCTGAATGACCTGGACGGGGCCTTGGGGGTGATCTTCCGCCCGGTGCGGCTGCCGCGCCCCCTGGTCGTGTCCGGTGAGGCTGCCCAGCTTGCCTCCCCTACTCGCCTGGCCCACTGGCGCACCGCCGAAGCCCTCCTGGTGGTCGGCCCCCGCCCCGCGCCTCCCCCTCCACCGATCGAGGAACCGGACGATCCCACCCTGGCGGACATTACCGCGGCCCTCCGCCCGCCGCTCCCTGCGCCCCCCGAAGTGTGGGGCTATGTGTTGCTGGGGACGGATCGGCCTGCCGGGCAGGCCTGGGTGCGGGCACTGGCGGTGGGTACCAGCCACCGGCACCAGGGGTTGGGTGGGCGCTTACTGGCGGCAGCCCGCGCCTGGGCATGGGCCGATGTGGACGAAGGCGGCGCGGGCGGTCTGTCCAGCCTGCTGATTACCCTTGCGCCCAAGAATTACCCGGCGATTACCTTTTGCCGCCGTCACGGCTTCCGCTTCTGCGGTTATACCGACCTCACCGCCAGTGGCGGCGACGTGCAACTCTGGTTCGCCTGCCCGTTGCAGGGGTGATATTGTGGCTGGCGTGATGGTGTGGCTGGTGGAATCTCATCGTAGAGGAGGCACCACGGCACGATGAATGTGGTCGTTGAGTTCCTGGGCGCTATCCTGAGCCGGGTGGCCGGGTGGCTCTTGTTGAGCGGGCTGGTCTGGATACTGCGGCTTGTTGGCAAGGGATTGGGGGCGATGGGGCAACCGGTGCTCGCCCTCATGGGGGCGCGCCGGTTGGAAGCCGAAGCGCCATCCGCCCCCATGGTGCCCCCCGGTACCCCCCCGGTGCCCTGCCCCCATTGCGCGGCCAGCGTGGCTCCGGGGCCGTTTTGCCCGGTGTGCGGGCGGGCCTTGCCTGCGGCCTGATCCGCCGGTACGGGTTCCGCCGTCAAATGCTTTCTGAATTGTAGAATATTCAGATGGGACTTACCCCTAGTATCCCCCCCGACGATTTGCTATAATTAGGTTTGGTTCCGCGGTAGGCAGTTGGCACCTGGACGGCGCGGATGGGTCCCTATCAGCCCCGATAAGGAAGTACCCATGAACGCACAGGATGCCCAAGAACGGCTGGTGGGTTTGTTGCGGGCGCACCGCGAACCCTTGATCGCCGAATTTATCCAGCGGGCGCAGGCCACCATCCCCGCCTACGCCGCCACCCCCCACATCACCCTGATCGAACGCTTCAGCGGCAGCACCGACTCCCTCATCCATTGCCTGGGCGAAGGCGATCTCTCGATCCTGACCCGCTACCTGGAGGAAAGCACCCGCTTGCGGCTTCAGGCAGGCGTCACCATTGAGGCCCAGATGCGGGCCGCGCATATCATGGAATCGACGATCCGCGATCTGGTGGCGCACGAACTGGCCGCTGACCCGGCCCTTGTGGCGGCGGCTTTGCGGCGGGTTGATGTGTTTGCCATCACGATCCGCAATATTATGGGCCGCGCTAACCTGGCCGCCGTGCTGGACAGCAACCCGTACGCATCCGGGCCGCACGGTTCCTCGATGGCTCACTACTGAAGCGCGGCGACGACGGCGTCCCCCGGCGCAAGATCCACGGTGAACCGGCCCTCCTCGTAGCGCAAGTCACTACCGGCCCCACTGAATAGCACTGTGCAGGTGCCTACCGGCTCGACCAGGGCGAAGCGGCCCTGCTGGCGTTCGGCGCGATGGTTGATCACGACCAGTAGCGCTCCCTGGGCCGTGGGTCGCACCTGCACCGCCACTTCCAGGCCGGGGTTGGGCCGCACTGCCGGGGCGACCCCGCGTGCTCCCAGCAGCCCGCGCCAGAAGTTGCGGATGCCCTCCCGCTCGGCGGGGCGCAGGGTGTAGTAGGCCGGGGTGGCATAGGCCCCGCCGACCAGCGACCCGATCATGGTGCTGGTGCCCGCCTCCAGCCGGGTCACATAGGCTGCCGGATCGCGCCCATGCCACAGCAGCACGCTGCTGTCCGCCCGGTACGTCTCCAGCACGTAATCACCGCGCAGCATCCCCCGCCCGCGCCCGGTCAGCCCCACCCCCTCCTGTGGGGCATAGAGCAGGGCGCGCAACGGCTCGAAGGCGTCGAGCAGGTGCTGGCTGGTCGGGTGTTGGGCGATCAACGCGGCGCGCTCCCGCCCGTACTCGATGCCCCAGGTGCGGGCCAGGTGCAGGAGGCTCGATAGCCGGTTTGGGATCTGCTCGCCGGTAGGGGCGCAGGGGTAGAGATCCTGGGTGTCCAGCGGTTGGCCCTGGAGGGTTCGGCGGGGGGTGCGCCCACAGGTGATCAGGTGCCCACCCCCCACGACATATCCCCGCAGCCGCGCTGCCGCCCCCGCATCGAGACGCCCCCGGCTGACCAGGATGAGCACCCGGCACGCGGCCAGCGCGGCTGGTGTCGCCCGCTCCAGGTCGAGCCAGGTCAGGTTCGGCCCGTAGCCCGCCGCCGTCACCGCCCCGACCACCCCGCGCTGCCCCAGGAGCGCGGCGAACACCCGCGCTGGGTCTTGCAGCGTAACCCCTGGCAAAAAATCGTCGGCGGCGAACCGCGCATCCGGCCCGTAGAAGGCAACGCCGACGGTGGGGGATGGGGGATGGGGGTTGGGGGTTGGTGACGAGGACTGAGGACTGAGAACTGAGGACTGAGTCTGCGTGTTCTTGATGGCCCCTGTCCCCAGACCCCAGTCCCCGGACCCCAGATACGCGCCCACCCCCCACCCCCCCCCCCCCCCCCCCCC
>JBBSAN010000639.1:0-4522 GCA_038252265.1 Chloroflexia bacterium | reverse complement strand
GACGCACCTGCTGGCGCTGAACGCGACGATCGAGGCGGCGGGGGCGGGGGCGTTGGGGCGGCGGTTCGGGGTGGTGGCGACGGAGGTGCGCAGCCTGTCCACCCGCGCCAGCGGCGTGGTCGATCAGATCCGCCTACTGATTGAAGAGTTGGAGCAGGCCGGGCGCGTGACCGTGGTTGCCACCCAGGCCTCGATCACGGTGGTGGAAGAGGTGGAAGCCTCATCCGCCGAGGTGCGGGAGATGCAAGAGCAGGTGGTGGAGGCGGCGCAGCACACGACGGTGTTGGTGCAATCGATTTCGACGGCAGCGCGCCAGCAGACCACCGCGACGGAACAAATGGCCCAGACGATGCAAGAGATCGCCACTCTATCGGGCGAGACCAGCCACGACGCAGGCGCGCTCGATCAGGTGATCCATGAGTTGCTGCGCACCGCCGCGCTGCTCAACAAGTCGCTCACACCCCTCCAGGCCGGGGCGGGCTAGAGCAGCCGCCGCACCTTCAGCGCCAGGTGCAGGCGCAGGCGGGCTTCGGGATCGTCCACGTCCAGGCCGGTGATCTGCGTGGCGCGGCGCAGGCGGTAGGCCAGGGTGTTGCGGTGCAGGTGGAGGGCGGCGGCGGCCTGGCTGGCGTTGCCGCCGTGGGCCAGGTAGGTGTCGAGCGTGTCGAGCAACACCGCTGTGTTGGCGCGGCGGTCGGTCGCCAGCGGGCCGAGCGTGTCGGCAACAAAGGTGCGGAGTTCGGCGGCATGTTGCGTCCGCAGGGGCAGGAGCAGCCGGTAAATCCCCAGTTCCGCATAACTCCAGACGGCCCCCCCCCCAAACAGGCGGCTTCCCAGCGCGACCGCCTGTTCGGCCTCCTGCATCGAGCGGGCGACCCCCTTTAGCCCGGCGTACCCCTGGCCCAGCCCGGCGGTGGCGACCCCCCCGGTGCGCCGCGCCACCTCGGCCCGCGCTTCGGCGGCCACGGTCCGCAGCCGATCCGGGGGTGGCACCGATTGGTCGCGGTCGGCGGGGGCTGCCGCTTCCAGCGGCCACAGGATGACTAGATGCCCGTCCACCAGCCGCCACAGCGCGGCGTCGTTGGGGCTGGGGCCGCTGCGGACCAGGTCTTCGAGGGCGCGGGGAGCCGGGGCCAGCCCGCCCCGCCCGGCGGCGGCAGGCGCGATCAGCGCCACGGCGTAGCCGCGCGTGATCGGCAGCCCCTGCGCCTGCGCCTGGGCGCGCAAGTCTTCCTCTGTCCCCCCGGTGCCTTTGACCAGCGCCTGGAAGAATAGCCCGTCGCCCGGCGCGGAGTCTGCCGGGCGGCTGCGGCGGGCCAGCCGGTCGCGGGCCAGTTCCAGCGCGGCGATCCCGGCCCCCCGGGCCAGCGTGGTCTTGTCCAGCCCCCCACCGGGGCCAGAGACCAACAACAGCAGCGTCGCCGCCACCTGATCGCGGACGACGACGGGCGCGACGAGCAAATGGGGGTCGGGTATGAGCGGGTGCGGGTGGGCTGGCCCCTGCTCATCGGGTAGGGGCCAGGCGCGCACCAGCGGTTCGCTGGCCTGCAATCCCGGCTGGAGGCCGGTAGGCGGGGGAAAGCTCGCCACAATGTGCGGGGCCAGCGCGGCCCAGGCCAACCGCAGGAACGGGCGCAGGTCCGGCCCCGGCTCCGGAGGCAGGCTGATGTGGGCCAGGTCGTGTGCCCCGGCAGGCTGAGCCACGGCGGCGGGGTGGCCGGTGAGCCGGGCCAGTGCATCGGCTACGGCGTAGCTGGTGCGCCCGGTGCCCACCAGTTCGGCCAGGTGGGCCTGCACATCGTGGAGGGCGGTGGTGCGGGCGTACAACTCGTTGCGGCGCTCATGCACCAGCACGATGATCGCCCGCTCCACGTCGGCCAGGTTGCTCGACGGCGGCAAGAGGATCAGGGGCAGCCCGGCAGCGTCGGCAGCGGCCACGGCCCGTTCGGTCGCTTCGTCGCTCAGCGGGCCGCGTAGGGCCAGCCCGGCGGCCCGGCGCTCGGCCAGCCCGGCGATCAACTGGTCCAGGCTGGGCGGAGGGTCCAACCGCGCCAGCGCGGTGGCCGCCGCCAGCGCCAGTTCGTCGCCTTTCAGCGTGGGGAAGAGGGGGGGGGTAGGCCGCGCCGTGACCGCCCACCCGACTTCGCGGCCCAGCCCCGCCTGCCCGGCGATGATCGCCGCAGGCGGCTCGCCCCCCAGCGGCCCCAGCACCGTCTGGACGGTCTCGCCGACGGTCAGGAGCGCCATGATTTTAGATGTTGGATTTTAGATTTTGGAACACGCCGCACGAATCTGGACTGGGGGTATCCATCGGACACTCCGCAATCCGCAATCCGCAATCCGCACTCAAGGGGCATGGAGCCGGTCCTCCGGGTCGCCCGACCAGCTATCGAGGGCGGTCAGCACCCCGCGCACCAGCGTGGTGAAGCGCGGACGGGCCGCGTCGGCCACGGCGAGCACACTTTCGTGGTCCACCGGTTCTTCCCAGTCGGGCACGGCCATGTTGGTGATGCACGAAATGCCCAGCACGCGCATCCCGCCGTGGCGGGCGACGATCACTTCAGGGATGGTGCTCATACCCACCGCATCGCCCCCGGCCATGCGCAAGAAATGTAGCTCGGCGTTGGTCTCGAAGGTCGGGCCGGGGATCATCACGTAGATGCCTTTGCGCAGCTCCACCCCTTGCTCGTGGCCGACATAGCGGGCCAGGTCGAGCAGGGCGTGATCATAGCAGGGGTTCATCGGCAGAAAGCGCACGCCCAGCGTGTCATCGTTCGGGCCGCGCAGCGGATTCTGCCCGCCGAAGCCCATCAGGTTGATGTGGTCGGAGATCACCATCAGGTCACCCACGCGGAACGACGGGTTCAGCCCGCCCGCCGCGTTGGTCACCAGCAGCATGTCGGCCCCCAGCGCCTGGAGCACCCGCACCGGGAACGTCACATCCTCCAGGCTGTAGCCTTCGTAGAAATGCAGCCGCCCCTGCATCAACGCCACCGGGGTTGGCCCGATGTGGCCGAAGACCAGCCGCCCGGCATGGCCCGGCGCGGTACTGGCGACACATCCGGGGATCTCGCCATAGGGCACGCTGGCAACGGCGGGGATTTCGTCGGCCAGCCCCCCCAGCCCACTCCCCAGGATGACCAGCGCCCGTGGCTTAAAGTCGTTCGGCAGCCGCTCACGCAGCGCCCCTGCTGCCACATCAATCCGTTCGCGTAGTGTGCTCAAGGCAACTCCTGGATAAAGGATGAACTAAGAAGGATGAATTATAAACAATACCTTCGCCAATTGCCAGGCATGACCGGGATTGGGCGTAAAGGTGAGCGAAAGAAATTAAATACGGTCCCGCTGAGGCGGGAGTGTATTTAATTTCAGGCAGTGGGCACGCCCGCCGCCGGCCCCACGCGTCAAATTTGGCGAAGGTATTGATAAAAGCACCTATTTATAATTCTTCCTTCATCCTTCTTAATTTAGAATTCTCCCCTGGTCAAAAAGGCGGCGGAGCGCGGCTCGTGCTCCAGCACATAGTTGACGTAGCCGCGCAGGGTGCGCTCGATTTCGGCGGCGACGGGCGGCGCGATGCGCACGCGGGTCACTTCGTCCCACGGGCTGCGCTGCATCAGCCGCAACACCTTGAAGGCCGTCACCGAGAGATCGCGGGAGACGCCGATGCGCTTGCAGGCGGGGCACAACATGCCGCCCAGCGCGGGGACAAAGGCGTTGACCACCGCCTCTAACGGGCTGCGGCATTCGACGCAGTTTTGCAACTCGGGCCGGTAGCCCATGATGTCGAGCATTTGCAGTTCGTACCAGCGGATGAGAATGTTCGGCTCGGCGTCGCCGTCCAGCAGGGCCAGCGCCTCGGCCAGCAGGCGATAGGCGGGGAAGTTCTCGCTGTTGTCGGGGGTCAGCCGGTCCAGCAGTTCCGCGACATAATAAGCGTGGCTTACCCGCTCCAGGCTCTCACGCAGGTGGCGATTGGCGGCGACGGTTTCGCTCTGGGTCACCACATCGAGGGTTTGCCCCTTCGCCAGTTGCAGCATCGTGCGGGCGAACGGCTCCACATGCCCGGCCAGGTGGCTGGTCGGCTTGCGCACCCCTTTGGCGATCACCCGCAGCTTGCCCCGGTGCGGGGTATAGATCGTCAGCAGCCGGTCGGCCTCCCCGATCTCGATGCGCCGGATCACAATCGCTTCGGTCCGGTAGACCCGTTCGCGCACCGGGATATTCACACTGCCTGGCATTTCTTCCATAATCGGCCCCTTCTCGCTGTGCATTCTGCACAAAGCACCTGCCTCTATTATACCCGATTTCCCCCCTGGTGAGTAGCGGCGGGGGTTGTAAACCCCGGTGTACTATGCTATGATCATGCAGGATACCGGAGACACGACCCTGCTGATCATTGGGCTTTGCCGCAACTCTATTATGCCTTCATCCATGGCTGTTGCCCGGCCCCCCCCGGGGCACCACGGAGCGGAGCGCGGAGGGGGGGGGGGCCCCCCGACGGGTGGCGCACGCGGGGGGG
>JBBSAN010000638.1:0-4523 GCA_038252265.1 Chloroflexia bacterium | reverse complement strand
GATCGGGTTGGCGGCGCGGCACCAGCAGCCCAACTTAGCTGCTTGGCAACGCCGCTTGGCCTATGCGTTCGATCACGCACTGCACCGGGCACCCGCGCCCGCCCCGCAGCACCTCTAACGGACTTTGCATCAGCCGTGTTGATCCCTGGCAGAGTATATATTACTATAGCGGCGCACCTTCGCGCCGGGTGACATCCTGCATGGTCCCGCCTGGGGCCGGAACGGTGAAACGCTTGAATCGCGCCCAATTCCTGCTGACCACGCCTCCGCCGCCGGCGGACTTACGGCTGCCGTATGGGGCCGACCTGCTCCAGTTTGGCGAGTTGCGCCTGCCGAAGGGGCCGGGGCCGCACCCGGTCGCCCTGGTGATCCACGGGGGGTTCTGGCGCGCGGCCTATGACCTGACGCATATCGGGCACCTGGCGGCAGCGCTGACGGCGGCAGGGCTGGCAACGTGGAGCATCGAGTACCGGCGGATCGGCCATCCCGGGGGGGGGTGGCCGGGTACGTTCCTCGATGTGGCGGCGGCGGCGGACCACTTGCGCGTGCTGGCCCCGGCGCATCACCTGGACCTGGGCCGGGTGACGGCGATCGGGCATTCGGCGGGGGGGCACCTGGCGCTGTGGCTGGGGGCGCGGGCGCGTATTCCGGCGGGCGCGTTGTTGTATACCCCGAACCCGTTGCCTTTGCGGCGCGTGGTGGGGCTGGCGGCGGTCAGCGATCTGCGGATGGGGTGGGAACTGGCCCTGAGCAACGGGGTGGTGGCCGAGTTCCTGGGCGGGTCGCCGGATGCCGTCCCGGCGCGATACGCGGTGGCGTCGCCTGCCGCGCTCTTACCGCTGGGGGTGCCCCAGGTGCTGATCCACGGCACGGAGGACGAGATTGTGCCTTTGGCCCTCAGCACGGTCTACCATGATACAGCGGTTGCTCTGCACGATCCGGTCACATTAATCCCGCTTCCCGGCCTGGATCATTTCGCGGTCATCGACCCGGAGTCGGTGGCGTGGCCGGTGGTGCGGGACGCGGTGGGGCGTGATGCGTGAGCTGTCAACGGATTTGGAAACGGATTAAACGGATTTGTTCTGGGTAGCAAAGCCTAAGCCATTACTAAGGGCGACCACCTAAACAAGTTGACCAACAACTGAGTTGCATCACATCTATGAGCGCGACACATCTTCGTTACAACGTCAACTTGTTTAGGCGGTCGCCCTAAATGACTAGAACGACCTGTCTGGCACGCTTGACGGGAGCCGGGGCTATGACGTATAAGGGGTGGGCAGCGGCATGGTGGCGGGCTATTCATTCTATCATAGGAACAGGGCTAGCCAAATGAGCGGTATACCCTGGCCTTCGCGGGCCGGGCTGTTGTTACGCCACCATGCGCTATAGCAGTATAGATGCCAACCTTAATCAACCTTAATTTAAGGATACCGTGATGAAGACGATCAGTCTGGCCGGGGGGCGGGTGACCCTGACGTTTGACGCGGCGCTGGCGGCGACGCTGGCCCAGGAGACGGTGGCGGTGCCCTATGGGACGGCGGCAACGGTGGCCCCGGTGACGGCGGCGGTGTGGGTGGGGGAAGGGTTGCCCGGCGCAGCGGTGACGGTGGCGGTGACGCTGCCCGCGCCGGTGTGCGGGCTGGGCGAGTGCCTGGGGCTGCCGTTCTGGTTCGCCCAGGTGCGGCCCCGGCCCCTGCTGACCACCGACACCACCGACCGCTACGATCCTGATCTGGGGCTGGATGTGCAGGACGGGGTGCTGTTCAGCGGGAGCGGGGTGGCGGTGCTGCCGCAAAGCGACGGCTTGCAAATCGAGTTGACCACCGAGGGCGATGTCGCCACCTACACGCTGACCGGCACCGGGCGGGTGGCGCTGACCGTGCTGGACGGGGCTGATATGCGGGCGGTGTGGGCGGCCTATATCAGGCAGGTGGGCTGGCCGTCTACGGTGCCATCGCTGCTGGAAGCGCCGGTGATCTACACCACCTGGGCGTCTTATAAAGACGCGGTGTCGCAGGCGGCGGTGGCCGAACTGGCAGCGGAGATCCAACAGCACGGCTTTCCGACCGGGGTGATCGAGATCGATGACCGTTGGCAGCAAGCCTATGGCGATCTCGCCTTTGACCCGGCGAAGTTCCCCGACCCGGCGGCGCTGGTGGCGGATCTGCATGAGCGGGGATTCAGCGTGACGGCCTGGGTACCGCCGTTCGTGGCCCCCGATGCGGCGATGTGGGCGGAGGCCGAGGCGGCGGGGGCATTGGTCCACGATACGGCGGGGACGCCACTGCTGACCACCTGGTGGCAGGGGACGGGTGGGTTAATTGACGCGGGCAACCCCCAGGCGCTGGACTGGTGGGCGGCGCGCCTCCATGCGTTCCGGGCGCAGTGGGGGTTGGATGGGCTGAAGTACGACGGCGGCGAGGGGCGCTATGTGCCAGCGGGGGCGGACATGGCGATCACGCCCAACGGGTATAGCGCGCGGTACGCCGCCTTTGCCGGGGCGCAGCCGGGCCTGAACGAGGTGCGGACGGCCTACTGGTCGCAGCAGGTGCCGATCACGCTGCGGGTGTTCGATATGGCCTCGATCTGGGGCCTGGGCAACGGGCTGGCGGCGCTGCCGGTGCGGGTGCTGACGCTGGCGATGCTGGGCTACCCGTTCGTGTTGCCCGACATGATCGGCGGCAACCAGTACGGGGCGGAACGCTGCACGGGCGAGATGCTGGTGCGCTGGACGCAGGCGGCGGCGTTCACGATGAGTATGCAGTTCGGGATCTGGCCCTGGAAGTTCCTCGCGCCGACGCCGGGGATCTGCCGGGGCTATACCTGGCTGCACCTGGCCTTGAAACCCTGGCTGCTCGACTATGCCACGCGGGTGACCTGCGCGAACGGCTATCCGCCCCTGCGCCCGCTGGGGCTGGAGTATCAGACCGATTCGCAGGCGCTGGCCTGTGCCGACCAATGGCTGCTGGGCGACCGGATCCTGGTCGCCCCGGTGCTGGGGCCGCCGCGCGGGCGGGTGATCTATCTGCCCGCCGGGCGCTGGTTCGATCCCTGGACGGGGGAAACTATTGAGGGGCCGAAGCGGCTGGAAGTGCGGGTGCCGCTCCATATCTGCCCGTTCTTTATCCAGACCGACGAGGATGCGGACCCGTGGGCGGCGTTCCCCGATGCCGAGCCGATTGTGGCGCAGATCAAGCGGATGGGGTAGGGGGTGTCCCCCAGGAACGCGCAGTTCAGCCCCGGAGGGGCTGAACTGCGTCTTAAGTTCGCGCCTGGGAATGCCAACCCTACCACCGCTAGACCGCTTCCGGCACGGGGGTGCGCGCCAGGTGATAGGGGACGCTGGTGACGACGATGCCGGGGCGGCCCAGCAGGGCACCCTTCAGGCGCAGGGCGGTCTGGTTGTGCAAGAGGTGTTCCCACCAGTGGGCGGGGACAAACTCGGGCAAGACCACCGACAAGACCCGATCCGGCTGCTGCTGGTGCAACGCGTCGATGTAGGCCAGCAGCGGGCGGGTCAGCGAGCGATAGGGCGACTCGACCATGACCAGCGGGATCTCCGGGATCCACTCGTGCCAGCGCGCCTCCAGCTTCGCGGTTTCTTCGGCCTCTTCATCCCCCGCCACATGCACCCCGACCACGTTCGGCGTGATCGAGCGGGCATAGGCGATGGTGCGCAAGGTGACTTGATTCAATCCGGCAATCGGGATAATCACCAGGTGATCCAGCGGGCGGGCCAGGTCGCTGGCCGACAACTCCTGGGTCAGCGCGCTCGTCCCGTCCTCGCCTACCTCTTCGGTCGTACGCGTTGGCATCATCACCCCGGCGACGGCGGCGCGGCCCATCTGCCGGGTGACCTGTTGCAGGCTGAGGTCGCCCGCGACCTTCTGATAGTGCTTGTTGATCCGCAGGAAGAGCAGGACCAGCAGCGGGACGATGATCAGGACGATCCACGCGCCCTCAACGAACTTGGTGATCGCCAGCACCAGCAACACCAGGAAGGTGGTCAACGCCCCGACCAGATTGATCACCAGATTGAAGCGCCAATGCGCCGGGCGGGTCCGCCACCAGCGGACGACCATGCCGCTCTGGGAGAGGGTGAACGAACTGAACACGCCGATCGCGTAGAGGGGCAGCAGGGCATCGGTCTTGCCGCCGAAGATGAGGATCAGGACGCTGGACATGATCCCCAGGGTGACGATACCCACACTGTAGGCTAGCCGGTCGCCGCGGAAGGCGAACTGGTGGGGCAGGAACTTATCGCGGGCCAGGAAGAAGCCCAGGCGCGGGAAGTCGGAAAAGGCGGTGTTGGCGGCCAGCACCAGGATCAACGCGGTAAAGACGAGTAAGCCGCCGTAGAACACCCCGCCGACCGCGCCGCTGCCAAAGATAGTGCGCCCGACCTGCGAGATGACCGTTTCGGTATGGGAAATGCGCACCCCGACATTGTCGGCGAGGAAGGAGATGCCGAGGAACATCGTGGTGAGCAGCACCCCCAGCGTGACCAGGGTGATCGCCGCGTT
>JBBSAN010000637.1:0-4526 GCA_038252265.1 Chloroflexia bacterium | reverse complement strand
GTTGGGGGTTAGGGGTTGGAGGGGGGTGGGGATGGATGATTGGGTGAGGTTAGGCGGCGGAATGGACGTACCAAGTAGCTCTTCATCGGCGGGGGGCGGGGGGATGGGCAGGGTGCTGAGGTCCACCGATTGGCCGTTCAGCGAGGCGAGGAAGGTCAGGTAGCCACCGGCGGCGGCTTCGAGGGTGTGGCCGCCGGCGACATAGGCACGGGCGGCTCGGCCCATGGCAGCGCGGACGGCGGGGCGGCGGGCCAGCAGCAGGAGGTATTCCAGCAGCACCTCTTCTTCGATGCCACCGATATCGACCTTGCCCACCGCCGCGTCGGGTAGCTCGGTGAACGCGCCGGTGTCGGAGACGAGCACCGGCAGGCCCGCCCCCATGATCCGCAGCAGTGCCGCCGACGTTTCGCCCGCCGTGGGATAACGCAGGTTGGCGCACACATCCGATGCGGCCAGGTAGTCGGCAAACTGCGCGGGGGGGGCATAGCCGACGATCTGCACCTGGGCGTCCAGCCCCAGCATCCCGATCATCCGCCCGACGTTGAAATTGGGCGACGGGCTGCCGACCAGCAAGTAGCGCGCGCGAGGCACCTGCATCACCAGCGCCTTGAAGGCCCGCAACACGACGCTGATCCGCTTGTACGGGTTGAGATGGCCGACCGACGAGACGATGAATTCGTCGGGGTCGAGGCCCAGCCGCGCCCGCGCCTCCTGCTTGGGCACCAGTGGCGGCAGTGGCACGCCCATCGGCACCACCGCCAGCGGCACATCGGGCCGGATCGCCTGCACCCGCTCGGCCATGTAGGTGCTGTGGACGATCACCGCCGTGGCCCGGCCCAGCGCCTCCTCCACCAGCGGGTACTCGAACATCGCCGTGGGGTGCTGACCGACCAGCACGCGCCGGGCCAGCGCGCGCCCCGCCTCACCATAGGCCTGCCCCATCGCCTCCATGTAGGCCCCACCGCGCCCGGCATGGAGCGCCATCCACATCCGCAGGTGATGGAGCACGAACTCGTGCAGCACGACCACGCCGGGATAGCGCGCCAGCATCTCGTAAATATAGGCGTGGGCGGGGCTGTTGCCCATCTGGTAGATGATGCTGTCATAGGGCGCGGCCCGCTGCACCGCCGGGAACTCCGTCGCCGGGCGCACAGTAAACTGCCCGGTGATCGCCGCGTTCGTGGGCCGGTACTTGTCAATATACAGGTCTACCGTCGCCCCGCGCGCCAGCACCGGCAGCAACTCCTCGCTATAATCGGAGATGCCGGATTGGATGGGATTCAGGGGGGTGAAAAAGGCAATACGCATCTTTGGATTTTAGATTTTAGATTTTAGATTTTGGACCCTGAAGCCGCGCCGTAGCGTAACTCCAAAATCTAAAATCCAAAATCCAAAATCGTATTGACCACGTGGTCCCAGGTAATATCGCGCACGCGGGCAGCTCCGGCGGTGCCCAGGCGGGCGGCCAGGGCGGGGTCGGCGGTGAGGGTAGCGAGGGCGGGGGCCAGAGCGGCAGGCGTGGGGGTGGTGACGAGGCCGGTCACATCGGGCGTGACGAACTCCAACACGCCGCCCGCGTCGGTGGTGGTGACGACCGGCTTGCCCGACGCGAACGCCTCGATGGTGGCGAAGCCGTAATCCTCGTCCACCGGTGCGTAGTAGACGGCCCGTGCCCCGGCGTACAACTCCACCGCCTCAGCATCGGAGACCCGCCCGGCGAAGCGCACCCGGTCGCCCAGACCTAACTGCCCGGCCAACCGTTCCAACGCCACCCGGTCGGGGCCGCTCCCGGCTAGTACCGCCTGCACCTGCCGGGCGGGCGGCTCGGCCAGGGCGCGCAGGAGCAGATCGAGTCGCTTGGCCGCATCGAGCCGCGCCAGCGAGAAGATATAGTCACCGTAGGGACCGGGGTGCCAGCCCGCCGGGCGCAGCGGTGGATAGAGCGGGGTGGCGGCGAGGCCGTTGAAGCGGGCCAGCCGGTTCGCCACGTTCTGCGAGATGGCGAACAGTCCCTGCGACTCGGCCAGCGTCGCCCGGTCCATCTCGCGCAGCCAGCGGCGGAAGGCCACATCCTCAGCGCTGCTCGTCAGGTCGCTCAGCGGCGTGCCGAACCAGTCATACGCCTGGCGATACTGGTGGACCAGCCAGGTCACCTTGCGCGGGTGGCGCACGGCATAGGACGGGAACTTGGTGCAGATGGCGAGATCAATCTTTTGCCCGTTCGCCTCGGTCAGGTCGAGCAAGCGCCAGGCCATGACGCTGCTGACGAACGTGTCGCGGGGATACCACTTCCACGGTAGCTGGATCAGCGCCACGGTATGCCCCCGCGCCCGCAGCGCCTCGACCAGCCCCTCGGCCAGCACCTCGTTGCCGCCGTAGACGAACGGCACCTGGGCGGTGCAGACGGCGATGTGTAAGTTGTCAGTCATTCGTTGTTGATATTGTCGGGCTAAGGACTTAGTTGATAGATCGTCATCTCTCGGTCAGTGAGCGAGCGGGAGGGCACCTGCGAAAACAGGCGCGTTAGCTTGGTTTGGAGGTCACTGCGCTCTTTCGGCGAGACCAACCACCAATGGACGATGGCATACCGCACATCCGCCTGGCGCAGCTCCGTTAGCCCGCTCTGTGCCGCTGCGGCGGCCAAAGGGTCATCCACAGCGGTCGCCGGTAGCAGGTATTGTAACACAGGCAGGTTAGCCACAAAAGGATCAGGCGGTTGGCGGGCCAGATAGCCCCCCACAATGGGGTGGTGATGGATCGTTTGATAGGCCTCATAGATAGAAAAGGGTGTCAAGGGTAAATCCAGAATGGCGAATTGCCCCGGCTCCTGCGCTAGCTGCTGATAGAAAGGCAGTTGGTAGTCCAGCGGCAGCAGCGGATAGGGCACGGCCAAATACTCAAATAAGATCAGGACCGCCGCGACAAGGCTGAGCCACCCGCCGCGCACCGAGCGCAGGCGCGACGGCCACCAGCGGGGCCGTTCCCGCGCCCCGCTGGCGAGAGCGTAGCCTACTAACACGGCCAGCGCGAGCATGGTCAACACCATAAAGCGGGCCGGGACCCGGAGAATGTTGAAGAACGGCAGAAAATACAATCCGGCATAGGGCAGTGGGATACGTTGGCCCAGGAAAAACCGCTCGCCCCACACATGCAGAATCGGCCCCAGGCTAAGAATCCACCCACCCAGCGCGGTGCAGCCCCAGAAGACGATGGATGCCCGGCGGCGAAACGCCCACAACCCGGCGATGCTCAACGCCAGGGTGCTATAGCCGACGAACACAACCCGCTCCGCACGCCAGCGGGTTGCATAGTGGCTTGCCAGCACCGGCCCGGTGAGTTGCCACAGCGGATGAAAGGCGCTGGGGACGAAGGCATCCGTGCTATCCGACGAGAGCGCCACACTGGCCTGAATCGGGGTCTGGGTATAGGCGGTACTCCGCGCCTCCTGAAGCATCGGCAGCAGGACGGGGGAGGTCAGGAGCAGACTTATTCGGCCGACGAGGCCCAGCCGCAGCGCGCCCGTGCGCCATCCAGGACCGCGCCGCGCCACCAGGACCTGCCAGGCCACGAAGCCCAGCGTGAACAAGATCAGGAACAGCGCGTAGGTCCATTCAATATAAGCATTGATGGCGAGCCAGAGGCCCGCCGCTCCGGCCCAGAGAAGCGGGCGACGCGGGTTGGTGGGGCGCGGCGCATCGGTTGAATCAGGCCGTTCGACAGCGCCCCAGGTTTTGTAGAGGGCCAGCACATAGAAAGGTAACCCTTGCAACGACACCAGATTCAGGTGGCCGAGCATGTGCGCGAAGTGATACGGGCAGAAGGCAAAGATGATCCCGGCCACAAACGCAGCGGCACGGACGTTGGTCAAATAGCGGACCAGCAGATAGGTTCCATAGCCCGCCAGCACAAAGCTGGACAGCACCAGCAGGTTGTAAACCGTGACCAGGTTCAGGCCGAGAAGCTGCAACGGGATGCTGAGCACCCCCAGGAGGGGGGCGAGGGTATCAATATAAAGGTTGACCCCGTTCGGATAATAGAGCAGGTTGGTGTGGAAGGGACTGGTATGCAGATCCACCACCGCCGTTTTCACCCACCACAAGTTCCACAGGAAACGCCATCCGTCGCCGCCGTCCGGCAGGGTACGGGTCAATTGGGTAATTAACGGCCAGGTCATCAGCAGGGTCAGCAGCAGGTAGGCCGTTAAGACACCGAGTGTTTCCCGTATACTCTGCCCGAACCGGCAGGGCAAGGAGCGTTCCGCTACCGCCAGACTACTTTGGGCCTCCCTGGTGAGCGGTATACGCCCCCCTGCTGTTTCCGGATCAATCATCTCAAAGAACACCTGTATAGGAGTCGAACCTTGCATAAGGCCGTGCTCCCAAGAGCGCCTTGAAACATGAAGGAGCTACTGCCCGCGACGCTCAGTTGGCGGCGCTACCTCATCACGAACCTGGGACTCGATGGCCGCGACCCGCGCCTCTAACGTCTGCCAGTCGCGGGTCATGCGGTCGTTGTAGGCGGTCAAT
>JBBSAN010000636.1:0-4527 GCA_038252265.1 Chloroflexia bacterium | reverse complement strand
CGGAGGAGCAGATCCTCGACCTGGGCGCGGGGCAGGGTGTGCTGGCGACGCCGATTGCCGAGGCCGGGGCGCACTATACCGGCGTGGACGCCAGCCCGCGCCTGATCGCCCTGGCCCGCCAGCGGCACGCGGCGCACGGGCGCTTCCTGGTCGGGGATGCGCGCAATCTCTCCGCCTTGCGCGAGCTAAAGATCGCCTCGTTCGACGCGGTGACGTTCCTGCTCAGCCTTCAGGATATGGACCCGCTGGGCACGGTGCTCTCCCAGGCCGCCTGGGCGCTGAAGCGGGAGGGGCGGGTGGTCCTGTTGCTGACCCATCCGGGGTTCCGCGTCCCGCGCCAGAGCGGCTGGGGCTGGGATGCGGTGCGGAAGCTGATCTACCGCCGGGTGGACCGCTACCTGACCCCCCTGCCGGTGCCGATGAAGGTGCTGCCCGGCCAGCCGCCGGGCGAGGCCACGCGCAGCTTCCACCGCCCGGTCAGCGCCTATGTGAACGCCCTCGCCAGTTGCGGCCTGCTGGTGGATCGCATGGCCGAGATCCCCGGCCACAAGCCGCCCCCCCTGCCCGATGCCAGCGCCCACGATGCCGTGGAGCGCGCTCGGCAAGAGTTCCCCTTGTTCCTGGGCTTGCGGGCACGCAAGATTTAGCTATAGACGGCTCCCGCCGCTTCTGCTATGATAGCAGTATGAACGCCAATCCTTATGCCGCCGCCGAGGCACATCTCCAGGCCGCCGACCCGGCCCTGGCCCGGCTGATCGCCACCCACGGGCCGTGTACGCTCCAGCCGCATCCGGATTATTTCATGACGCTGATCCGCTCCATCGTCTCGCAGCAAATCTCGGTCAAAGCCGCTGCCACCATCCACGCCCGCTTCTTTGCCCTCATGCCGGACGTGACCCCGGCGGCAGTGCTGGCGTTGGACGAAGCGGCCATGCGCGGGGCCGGGCTGTCGGCGGCGAAGGCACGCTATGTGCGGGATCTGGCGACGAAGGTCGCGGCGGGCGTGGTGGACCTGGCGCAGATCGACCAGAAGCCCGACGACGGGATCATCATCGAACTGGTGCAGGTGGCCGGGATCGGGCGCTGGACGGCAGAGATGTTCCTGATCTTCTCGCTGGGCCGCCTCGACGTGCTGCCGGTGGACGACCTGGGCTTTCGCACGGCGGCGCAACGGGTCTATGGTCTGCCTACACTGCCCGACAAGGCGACACTGGCGGCCCTCGCGGTCCCCTGGCACCCTTATGCCAGCATCGCCACCTGGTATCTGTGGCGCAGCCTCTCTTGATTTTGGATTGCGGATTGCAGATTGCGGATTAGACGTGGGCAACGAGAGGCAACCGCCTATTCCTATCAATCAGCAGCGTAGTCCGCAATCCGCAATCTGCAATCCGCAATGGACGACGATCTGGCGAAGTTTTTCTACGAGGTGGGCCAGCTTAAGCTGGTCAAGCGCGCGGGCTGGTGGATGGCCGGGGTGCGCGACCCGGAGAGTGTGGCCGAGCATTCCTACCGCGTGGCGGTGATCGCCTATGTGCTGGCGACGCTGGAAGGGGCCGACCCCGCGCCGGTGGTGCTGGCCGCGCTGTTCCACGATCTGGCCGAGGCGCGCACCACCGACCTGCACCGCGTGGCCGGGCGCTACCTGGGGGCGGCGAAAGGCCCGGCGGAAGCGGCGGCCCTGGCCGAGGCGCTGGCCCGCTTGCCGGCCCAGGCCGCCGGTCCGGTCAGAGCCGGGCTGGACCCGGCCACCCGCGACCCCGCCGCGACCCGGTTGCTCAAAGATGCCGACAGCCTGGAGATGTTGTTCCAGGCGCTGGAGTACCGGGCGAACGGCTACCAGGGGGTGCAAGAATGGATTGACGGTGCGCTGGCGGCGTTGCAGACCGAGCACGCCCGGCGCATTGGCACTGCCGCCGTAGCAATGGAGCCGACGGCATGGTTTGCGGGATTGAAGCAGCAACGCCATGCTGCTGATGACAACCATGAGTAACACAGGAGGATCACACCATGCCAGGACAAACAAGCAGCCCTATTCGTAAACTGGGCATCCTGACCGGCGGCGGCGACGTGCCGGGGCTGAACGCGGCGATCAAGGCCGTGGTCTACCGGGCCGAAGAAGAGGGGATCGCGGTGACCGGGCTGCGCGCCGGGTGGGAAGGGATCACTTTTCTCGACCGGGCGCGGGGGCAGGACGCGCTCCTCTTTCGCCACAACGACCCCGACACCTGGGACAACGGCTATGTGATGCCGCTGACCCGGTTCAACACGCGCACGATCGACCGGACGGGCGGCACGATCTTGCAATCCACCCGTACCAACCCGGCCCGTACCCGCGTGGCCGACCTGCCCGCCCACCTGGCGAGCTACGGGGCCGGGCATAGCCCCGATGACCGGGTGGACCTGACCCCGGAGGTGCTCAAGAACCTCGAATTCCTGGGGCTGGACGGGCTGATCGTGATCGGCGGCGATGACACGTTGAGTTATGGCGCGGTCCTGGCGGCGCAGGGCGTACCGGTGTGGGGCATCCCCAAGACGATGGACAATGATGTGCCCGGCACCGACTATTGTATCGGCTTCCAGACGGCGATCAGCCGGGCGGCGGAGTTCATCGGGCGCATCCGCTCCACGGTCGGCTCGCACCGCGAGACGGTGCTGGTGCGCATGTTTGGCCGCGACGCCGGGTTTACCGCGCTCGAATCCACCATCGTCACCTGGGCCGACCGCTGCCTGATCCCCGAAGTGCCCGCCGACATTGACCGGCTGGCGGCCCTGATCGCCCAGGACCGGCGCAATCCGCAGAACTATTCGACCGTGGTGCTGTCCGAAGGGGCCAATCTGGGGGTGCCCGTGCCCGAAGTGGGGGCCGCCGACGCCTACGGGCACCGCAAGAAGGCCAACGTGGCCGAGTTCCTGGCCGAGCAACTGGTCGAACGGCTGCCCCATGTCCGCTTCCTGCCGGTGGACCTGACCTATTTCCTGCGCAGTGGCGAGCCGGAAGTCTATGATAAGCACATGGCGATCTTCTACGCCAACCTGGCGATCAGCCTGGTGACCGCCGGGACGCACGGCGTGATGACCGGCTACCGCGACGGACAGTTCATCTATACCGACATGCCCGGCAAGAACTACCCGGCCCGCCGGGTGGACCCTGCCGACTACAACGCCGAGCGCTACCGCCCCAACTTCGAGCGGATCAACGGCCCCTACCGCCCGCAGGGGTCCTGAGCGCGGCCTTCCGCGGATTGACCGCAGGCGGATCAACTTCTATAATCAAGTACGCCGGCGGGGGAGCCAGTTGGCGGTGTGCCCACCTATTATCACCCGTTGAAAGGATGCTATCCCATGAGCGAACCCGACCACAATGTCCCCGAAAGCCCGCAGGCAGATACCCCCGCCCCCGACCTGAAAGCCGCCCCCACCGCGCCCGAACCGGACCTGACGGCGGCGCCCACCGCGCCTGTTGCCCCCCCGACCGACCTGCGCGCCCCGCCGACCGTCTCCGATGCAGAGACGCCAGACAGCTAACCACCCGCCCGCACTGACCGCAGCCGTTGGGGCATGTCCCCGGCGGCTGCGGTTTTTGTTTTGTTGACTAGACAAAGTTGCTGATCCTATGCTAAAATAGCATTGATTAATTCAGCTTTAAATGAAATATTTACAAACCACAAATATATAGTGCTCACTAGATAGGAGAGGATCTTACTATGTCACCCGATTTATTACCTAGTATAGTAAGTGGACTAACGGAAGCTTTAGTAGGTTTGTTCTTAGGCATATTCGCTACTCTCCTAACGATCCGCTTGCAGCGAAGCCGTAAGGTTATTGAGTACGAGATATTTTCTATGCCTTTATTACGCTTTAAACCAAAACCCAATCGAGCAATATCCTTTACAGCTGATCAGTCATTGTTAACTGGTGATGACAAAGACAAAGGTAATCAAGTACAGATTAATAATGCTTATGGATTTGAGATAAATTTATTAAATAAAGGTAATGAAGCTGTTGTACAGCCCAGCATAGAAATTAGATTAGACGGAACAGCTAAGATCTTAGAATATGAAACGGAACCCTCTTCAGTTCCAGGATATGAAGTAGTATATCAATTTAATAGACAAGAGCCATACCTTTTACGCATTGCTGTACCATTCATTAACAGTGGTGAGCGACTACTTATTCGTATAATAAGCACTGAAAATCGAAATCCTCGTTGTGATGTACGTGTAATAGGAGTTGGTGTAAAGACCTATTCACGGCCTCTTGGACGAGACGTGCTTAGAATACTTATTGCCTCTATTCCGCTTTGGATAGTATTTGCCTTTATTTATTGGGGGGATGATTGGCTTCCTAGTTTCGTAGTTAGTGCTATTGGTGCTCATGTAGAAACAGATGCTAGGCTAGGATTTCCGCTTTGGGTAGGAATAATTGGATATTTATTATTAATTATCGTAACTACTCAGCCTGGCAGATCCGGTAGGAGGGGTGCCCCTCGCCAGACCTGTTCGAGGGCAGTCAGGATAGGCTGACCTT
>JBBSAN010000635.1:0-4527 GCA_038252265.1 Chloroflexia bacterium | reverse complement strand
GATGCACCACAACATGTAGGATCGTTGCCGAGAAAAAGCATCCAAAATGCCGTTTTGGACCGTCGTTTCCCGGCATGGAACCACAACATGTTGTGGTTGGTTTACATCATGATCCGCCATATAGTGGCTGAGTAGTTACCATTACTAAATGAGAGATGGCCCGCGATGCCTACCCGGCGTAATCCAGTTCCCGATCCAGGGGCCGGTCCCGGTAGCCGTTGGTCGGCGCGTGGGCACCGTTGGTCGGCTCCGTCAGCGCTTCCATCTCCTCCAACAGGGCCAGCGCCTTGCGCAGGTTCTGGGCCTGGAAATGGATCATGTCGTAATCCTGCTCCAGCAGGATCGCCCGGATCTCGATCAGCCGCAGCCCGGCCTTCTGCAACGTCAGCACCCGCTCCAGCAACAGGAGGTCGGCGGCGGTATACTCCCGCTGCCCGATGTCATCGGTCGGCGGCCCGCTGCGCCCGATCTCCAGCCCCAGTTGCTTCTCCACGTTACGCAGGACGCGCGCTGTGGTATCATGCCCCCGGTCGGCCAGTGCCGACAGGGCATCGCGGGTCGAATATGTTGGCTGTGCGGATAAGCTGGTCATAATGCTTGCTGCTTGTGCTGACACTGATGTTAGGTCTATCACCTGTCGCCAGGGCTATCGCCCGGTTTCCTGCACCAATATGCTCACATGTGGGCACTGGAGGTGAGTCGGAGTCTATTATACTCACTTTAGAAGCCGTGTCAAATGTCCACTACTGTACTGCGGCAACAGCATACCAGCATATTGACATGTTAGTACCCCTGACATTGTGGATAACCCTATTGACTTCCCCGATGTTTTCCTGTAGGATTGACATCAATGTCAACTCTCTGCGTCAGGCACGAAAGTGCGGTTGGAACGGCGCGGCGGGGCAGTTATGGCGAATACGTGCCGCATCCTGACCTCTGTCGTACGAGCTTTTCGCCAACTGTTTAGAGGAGTTTCAAAGTTATGTCAAGTCAATTCCAGAAACTGGCGATGGCCTTTTTCCATCCGTCCCTCCGCGAAGACCCTTTTAATCCCGAAGACAGCGCCCGCTATTTCTATCTCGCTGACCAGTATAAAGATGCCCTCGATCTGCTGGTGCGCCATGTCTTGATGCGGCGCGGGCTTTGTGTCGTCTACGGCGATGTAGGCCTGGGCAAGAGCAGCCTGCTGGCCGTCCTGCGCCAGCGCATGAGCACGAGCGAGTTGTTCCGGCCCTATGTCGTCGGTGAAGTCCTCGACCCCTCGCAGCCGAGTGACGTAGACTTCACCCGCGAATTGCTCAACACCTTCGGCCAGAAGCCCTACGGCGCGACCCGCTCGGAACTGAGCGACCAGTTTATCATCTTCCTGCAACGCCAGGCGCGGGAGGGGAAGGTGCCGCTGCTGCTCATTGACGAGGGCCAGGGCCTCTCGTATGATGCCCTGGAGCGGCTGCGCATCTTCCTCAACTACTCGCTGGACGACCACCGCATCCTCCAGATCGTCATCTTCGGCCAGCTCGAATTGCTGGAAAAGGTGGCGAAGAAGCGTAGCCTGGCCTCGCGGGTCCGCTGGGCGACCACGCTGGAGCCGCTGCACGGGGTCAACGAGGTGCGCGAGATGATCGAGTACCGCCTGGGCATCGCCGGGCTGACCAAAGGCGTGCAGCTTTTTAAGCCGGAGGCCATTGAGGCGATTTACCAGCACTCCGGCGGTGTGCCGCGCCAGATCGTGAACCTGTGTTCCATGTGCCTGGATCAGGCTCCGCGCCTGGACAAGCGCCTGATCGACCTGGATATTGTTGAGCGCGTGGCGCGCTTGATGCAGAAGGGAGAACCCGTAGATGGACGATGAACAGTGGCAGCGTCCCTCGCGCCGCACCGTCGAGGACCAGATGGCTCATGACCGCGCCCGCGAAGGGGCCGAGCGGCTCAAGCAGGTGGCCGTCTATTATTACCCGCACCAGTTGATCCCGGTGGACGAGCAACTCTCCCGCCTGAACAGCCACACCCGCGCCTATGACGGCCTGAAAATCAACCGCAGCACCTACCTGCGGCTGTGCGGCGCGGTGATGATGACCCTGCTCAACGACCCGGCCTTTGCCGGTGACGTGTTTGATCGCCTCTACGACGAGGCCGAGTTAGAGCAACGCTTGCGGGCCAAGTTCAACGACCTGCTGGAACTCCAGCGCGCCTACCAGGAAGGCACCCTGCGCCCCGTTCTCCCCGATCTATAGGGTTGGTGCTTGGCACAAACGGCCTCCTTCCACCTCTAGCATAACACAAAGCGACGGCTCCCCAGGCAGGGGAGCCGTCTTTGTATCTCCGTAACGTGTGCTTTCAGGAGCACGTGCTCCTGAAGACGTACAGGTGTATCTCAGGAGCACGTGCTCCTGAACAACGCACTACAGCCATGCGCTTACCCTGCGTAGGTCGTCCAGATCGGTCAATGATTTTGAATAATTCTGACATTGTACTGGTCCCAGCCCTGTCATCCTGAGCGCCGCGAAGGATCTTGTGAGGGTGCCCAGATTGTCATCGGAGATCGGGATCTTAGCCTGAGCACCGTTGACCACCACCAAGATCCTTCGCGGCGCTCAGGATGACAGCGGGGGTACGGGGCTACTGAGGCGCACGACCCAACTCAGGGCAGGGGGGAAGGGCAGGGGATGGGGTGGGGCGGGCAACAAAAAACCACCGTGTAGACGGTGGCTGGAAAGAGGTGGGTGGCCCTGGAGCAGGACGGGGGCGCATCCGCCTGCTCCAGAGCATTCCCGACGCCTGTGGCGTCCCCCGTGAGGGGACGCCGGCTTTGGGTCTCCCCGCGGCCAGGCGTTCGTGGAAGGGGAAAGGGCGCATTTTCCTGACTCCCACTCACGCCATATATAACGGCGGAACTTCCAGACGGATAGGGGTTCTTTTGACCAATTTTGGGGGCAATTTTGGGGGATTGGGCGGGGTCCGAATCACCGTCGGTTTCACGCCCCGTCGGTGATTTCTTCCAGCATGGGCTGCACGGTGGTGATGAACTCGGCGACCCGCTCGGCGAAGGCCTCCATGCGGGCATTGTCCAGGGGGTTGAGGGGATGGGTTTCGTAGAGCCGCGACCAACCCTTGTCCCATTCCTCTACTTCGACCGCATTGCCCAGGGTCGCCTTCAGTTCGATGAGGCGCCGGAGCAGTTGCCGCCGCAGGAACTCGTTGTGCGTCGCGTCGGCCTCGCAGTGCAGGCCGATCTCCAGCAATTCGCGGCCCCCGTGGACCCAGACTTCGTAGTGGATACGCGGGTCGGTGCCATACCAGAACTGCACCAGCCAGCCACGCTTGCGCAACTGGAAGGCGCGGAGGGGGGCCGGGAGCAATGGGCGCACGACCTCGGGGAGGCGGTTCATAAATTCGGTGGTCGAGAGAGCAGGCATAGGGTATTATAGCATCAGAGCCGGGGCAGGACAAGACCCATCCGGCAGCCGGGCCGTACGTCTTGCGGGTGTCATGCGTTTACAGATACGGCCAATTATTACCCGTATTTGAAGGAGTGAGCTTCTCACCATGACGCAGACACCTGACCCGTTTAAAGAGGCGGCTATCCCACGCGACCCTGGCAGCATGGCGTATGTGCGCGTAGCTCCAGGGGGGCGCAGCTTTATGACCGAGGATGGCGCGCCGTTCCTGGTGATCGGGCACAACGACGCGATGCCCTGGCCCACCTTGCACCACATGCACTACGAGCAGGATGTTGCCACGACCGAGGCGTATATTCGGATGCTGGCCGAGCATGGGGTGACGGTGTTGCGGATCATGCTGGAGTACGCTCAGGAGCAGGATTGGTTCTTCGAGAACCCGGTGGGGCAGCCGGTACCGGCGACGGTGCTGTACTGGGACGACCTGATCGGGCTGTGCGAGCGCTACCAGATCCGGCTGCTGGTGATGTTCTGGGATACATTTTTATGTCGCGGCGGTGGGAGCACCATCCGTATGGTGCGGCGGGGAGCGGGTTCGACGGGCCGGGCAGCTTCTGCACCAGCGATAGCGCGCTGGCGGCAGAGAAGGCCCGCATTCGCTTCTTTATCGACCGCTGGGGCGACTCGCCTGCCATCTTTGCCTATGATTTGCTCAACGAGATCCACCCGTATTGGGGCGGCAGCCCGGCGGACCAGGGGCGCTGGGTGACGGAGATCGCCCGGTTCGTCAAGGAGTATGAACTGGCGCGGTGGGGGAAGCGGCACCTGCTGACGGTGTCGATCTTCGGGGCGCTGCCGGAGGCGGGGTATATTGACCTGATCATGCGCCACCCGGAACTGGATTTCGCCACCACGCATGTCTATATCTTCGGGCTGGTGGATAACCCCGACAACACGATTGACGGGGCGCTGGTGATGCGGGATGCGGTACGCCATGCGTTCAGCCAGATGGACACCGTGCGGCCCTATATGGATACCGAGAGCGGGCCGATCCACCTGTTCATGGACCTGAAGCAGACCACTACATTTGCACTTTTTGATTAAACGTCATACGGCGGCCACATTTAGG
>JBBSAN010000634.1:0-4531 GCA_038252265.1 Chloroflexia bacterium | reverse complement strand
GGCCGAGGTGATCGGCCAGGCTGAGGGCGACGGGGCGGCTGGGGCGGGCGCGCCCGGTTTCGATCTGCGCGATCAATTCCCGGCTGACCTGCACCTCTTCCGCCAGCGCCTGCTGGCTCCAGCCTAACAGCGTCCGGTGCTGTCGGAGCACCGTGCTAAAGGCGAAGATATGGGTGGGTGCGGGAGTAGGCGGATTCATCGTCAGCACCTCGTCGTATTGTATACGGACGATTAAAGCATAATACGAGGGTGCCCGCTAGGCCCGCTGGTGCCGATTTAGGGCCGAGAAATCGGCCCGCTGGTGCCGAGAAATCGGCCCGCTGGTGCCGAAGATCGGCCCGCTGGTACCGAGACTGCGGCCCTCAGTCGGTAGGGGCGGGGATGGGCGTTGGCGAGGCTGACCGGGGTAACCTGCCGCAGGTCTATACCAGATTATGACGAATCGCATAAATCACCAACTGGATCCGATCGGGCACCTGCAGCTTTTGGAGGATGGCGGTGATCTGGTGTTTAGTCGTACTCTCACTGAGGGCCAGGGCGATGCCAATCTCCTTGTTGCTCCGTCCCTCTGCGACTAACCGGACGATCGCGTGTTCCCGCTCGGTCAGTGGTATTGCTGTAGGCCCGGGATCGGCCGCAGGCGGGAAAGGCGCGAGGGTCGTCTGCGCTAAGGCCGGCAGGATCAACGCATCATCGTGTACGACAGTCTGGATCGCCCGGATCACGGCCTGGGTGTTGGTTTCCTTCCGGAGATAGCCGCGGGCTCCGGCGCTCAATGCCTCTCGGACCAACCTATCGTCGTAATCAGCAGTCAGCAGGAGGATGCGGATAGTGGGGCGCTGGTGCAGCACCTGCCGGATCACCACGGTCCCCCGCATATCGGGCAAATGCAGATCCAGCAGGAGGATATCGGGCTGCAAGATCTGCGCTTGTTGGATCGCGGCGGCCCCCGTCGTTGCTTGGCCGACCACCGCAATGTCCGGATCCCGATCCAGCAGGAAGGCCAGCGATTCGAGCAGAACCTGGTGATCATCGACCAGTAATAAGCGGATCATAGGCGGGGGGTGACCTGCGTGTTCGCGCGGCTCGGCTCCGCGTCGGGCGTAGCTGGCAAGGGCAGCGTCATCTGTAGTGTTGTGCCGTGACCCGGCGCACTCTGGATCGATAAATGCCCGCCCAGCTCAGCGGTGCGCGCGGCCAGATTCTCCAGGCCCATATGATCGATCGACGGCTGGTGGATCAGCTGATCCGGCGTAAAGCCCTGCCCATCGTCGCGGATTTCCAGCTGGATCGCGTGTGCGGTCTCCTCCAGGGTGACCCAGACACGCGGTGCCCGCGCGTGCTTATGCACATTGGTGAGTCCTTCCTGGACCATGCGAAAGAGCGCGGTTTCCAGGGTGGGCGGCAGGGCAGCGGTCAGGGCAAAGTCGAGGGTCACAGAAATGCCGGTTGCCTGCAAGCGTTCGCCCAGTTGGTGTAAGGCAACGGGCAAAGGCGTATTCGCCAGTTCCTGCGGGCGTAAATCCCGCACAAGCGTCCGGATTTGCCGAACGACCAGATCCCCACGGGCCGCGCACACGGCGAGCAACGCCTGGGCCCGGGCGGTCTCCCCCTCGGCCAGAAGGATATCACATTGCTCGGCCAGGTGCATCATCCCCACAATCTCTTGCAAGGGGCCGTCGTGGAGTTCGCGGATGATGCGCCGTCGCTCCTGCGCCTGCGCGAGGGACAAGTTCTGGTTGGCGTGGTGCGCATCGCGGAGCGCCTGATTGACCAGATAGCTCCCAGCCCCGCTAAAGAAGCCGACGACAATATAGAGAATGATCGTATTGACGATAAGAAAGGACACCTGATCGGGATGCGTTGTACGGAACACCGCCAGGCTCGGCGCACCCGCCGTATAGATCCAGGCACTGTCGAGGCTCACCAAAAGCACCAGCAACGGGGTAAATCGGGCCGGGAGAAAGACGCCCGCCATCCCAAGGGGGATGATCAGCCCGAATGGATTGATCAGGCCGGGAAGGGGGAGGGGGCCCGCGCTCTCCGCAGTTCCCACCATGCACAGACCGGTGATGCACATGACACCCAGGAGGGTCAGGCCCGCGCTCGCCGCTCGCACCCTCCCCCGGCGGTTTAGCCCATAGAGGGCCCCTGTGCTGACAACCATCGCCCCGAGGATCAGTTGAACCGCGAGCGGGCGGAAGGGGTCGAATACTCCTCGGATCAGGCTGAACCCTGTTACTCCCAACAAGCCGAGCAGGATTCCGGCCAGGAGTTGGCCGTGACGGCGTTGGAGCGGATCCGCAGTCGCGCAGTACAAAAGTTGCCGCCAGTCAGTCGGTTTCTCAGTGTGCACGTTTCGCCCGAACTTCCTCTCCCTGCGGTCCACCCCACCATTATGCCGTGATCAGGGCGCGCAGGGAGCCTACTCCCCCTGTGGCTTATTTTCGGTCAGGAGGGCAGGGAGTACTGATAGATCGCGCACGACACCGTCGGCCAGCTGATGGTCTGGTCGGTGGCGATCCACCAGGTAGGCCGTCATTCCGAGGGCGCGCGCGCCTTCTACGCAGGGCAGCTCGTCATCAAAATATAAACACAGCTCGGGAGCGACCTGCAGCGCCGCCAGAATCCCCTGATAGGCTTGGGGGTGGGGCTTGAAGGTACCGCCGGATCGGGCCACAAACGCGGCATCGATCAGATCGGCCAGGCCCACCGTGGTCAGCGAGGCGCCGAGGCTGGCCAGGGGGAAGTTCGAGAGGACGCCCGTCTGAAGGTGGTGGGCGCGCGCGGTTTCGAGGGCCGGGCGGGCATCGGGATACGCATGAATGATCGAGAGATAGTCAAACGTGTAGAGCCGCTCACGCACCGCAGCGGGTAACGCTAAGTGATCACTCACCTGATCCCAGAACCCCCGCCAAAACTGGCGTTCTGCCGTGGCTTCCTGGGGGAACGGGGTCTTATTGCCCCACGCGATCCACTGCTTGATGAGGTCCTCCAATGAAAGCGAGACCATCGGTTGCAAGAAGGCGAGGGCGGCTTGGAGATCGAAGTCCGTCAGGACGCCGTCGCGGTCGAAGATAACGGTAGTGAACGTGGGCATACACAATCCTCTCGTAAACTAGGCGCAATTCGCTGGCTGGGTGAGCCACTGTGGACTCCAGTATACTCGAAGTGGGGCGCGGTAGCGAGGGGGTCACCTGCGGTGGCCGCTCAGAGCGCTGCCGGGAGCCGCCAGCGGGTCAACGTGGCGGTCAGGAGTTCGGCCGCCTGCAAGAGTTGATGGCTGACGTCCTCCAGGGCGCGCGTTTCGGCGGCGGAGGTCGCCGCGTGGGACGCAATCTCCTCCATCTGTGTCTGCATCTGCCGGGTGGCGGTATTCTGCTGGGCCGTCGCGGTGGTAATCAGGTGCACCAGGTCGTTGGTCTGGCTGACGGCGGCGACGACCTGCTCTTGCATCGCGCTGACCTCGTTGGCCAGGCCCTCGACTTCCCCGGCCACCGCGATGCTATCCGCCGTCGATTCCATGGTCACCTGCCGGGCTTGGTTTAAATCGGCAATGAGCGCCCGGATCTGGTCGACCACGCTATCAGAGCGGTGCGCCAGGGACTGCACCTCCGTGGCGACAACGTTAAAGCGGCGGCCGAGCGCGCCCGCGCCTGCCGCTTCGATCGTCGCATTCAGCGCGAGCAACTGCGTTTCTTCGGACAACCCGCGGATAGTATCGGTGAAGCGGGTGATCTGCTGGGTCAGCGTGGCGAGCCGGTTCATGTGATCAATCACGCGCAGCACCTGCGTGCGGTTGCGCTGGACCACTTCCCGACTGTGGCTCACCAGGTTCTGGGCCTGTTGCACATTGATCAGCGCCGTATCTGCCGCCTGGCGCACTGCCTCGGCCAGGGAAGCGATCTGCACAGCCGTCTCGTTGAGTTCGCTGACGGCGGTGCAGATCGTACTGATGGCCCGGGCCTGGGCGGTGGTGCCGTCGACCTGGCGCTCGCTCACCGACGAGACTTGGGCGGCCAGGCTCCCGATATCCTGGCCCAGGGTCCGTTCGCGTTCTGTCTGCGCGGTCAGATCGCGGTAGGCGGTCTGTAGCTCCTGGTTCCTCCGCTTAAGATCGGTCACGGTCTCTTGGATCAGGCGGCTCGACAACCAAGCCAGCGCCCCGGTGGCCAGAAAGAGCACCGGCACCACCACGCTGACGGTGAGGATCACGTCCGCCGCATCGCGGCGATACGTGATCAAGATCGGCACCGGACTGGCGTTATAATACCAGAGCGCGGTGGTGATCAAGACCAGCAAGGTCGGGGGCAACGCCCGCCACGACACGAACACCCCCACGATGCCGCTAATGACGATCAACATCACCGGATATAACAAGGTGATCGCGATGTTCCCCGGTAAACTCAAGGCTGCGCCCATGATCGCGAGGGTGTCGAAGAGAGCCAGCCCGCCAGCGGCTAGCCGCACCCGACCCCGGCGAGTCAGCAGATAGAGCCCGCTCTGGATCACCACCACACTGAGGTCGGCC
>JBBSAN010000633.1:0-4540 GCA_038252265.1 Chloroflexia bacterium | reverse complement strand
GCCTCCGCCTTCTTCCCCAACTGCTCCACCCCGGCGGCGGTGCAGCCCGCGCCGAACAGCTTGACCGGCACGGTCCGCCCGTAACGACATGTCACCCTGGGGAGGCGGCGTGCCGCCTCCCCACCAAAAACAGAAGGCCCGGCGTCAAAAACCGCCGGGCCTTCTGCCGCCCTGAGCAGGGTGAAAATTTGCTTGACACCATGGTAACAAGCGGCTATAATTCAACACATCAATCCGCTGCGCTACCCCAACCTATATGGGCCCTGGTAAGGCTGTCACCACAGCAGTGATACGTCACCTAACGGTGTAGATAGACTGAAAGCAGTTTGGCGCATTGGCATTGATTATGGCTGGGGCTAGCTGACCCGGTCTATCCTCATCACACACAGCACCAGCTATCCGTTATTCTGGGCAACCCTCTGACACGCGGCGCAAACGAAGCCTATCCCCACAAACCTCGCTGTTTCGGTAGTTCCCGCTGCCGATGAACCGGAAAGGAGGAAGAGCCGGAGGCCCCACACGCTACTCCACGTTCGGCCCAGCAGACGGCCATGTCTCTCAAACCAGAAGGAAGCAGGAATATGAAAGGGCGCTGGAAGGCGCATCCGGCGCGGCAGCAGCTTTGCCCAAGGATGCTGTCGTTCCGCACAGTAACCCAGTTAAGTATAAGGAGATCAACATGCGGCGAATCCAAGTACAGATCACAGTGCTGCTCACCCTGATAGCACTCGTCGCGGGCGCGCTGGCCCTCGTTGCCAGCACCGCCAGCGCGCAGCAGTCCTCGGCACCGGGCGTGGCCCAGGTGCCCCCCCCCAACACCGACAAGACGACTAACCCGACAACCTCGGGACGAAACGGCGCGAAGTTGACGGCCCCTGCCGCCCCGGCAGCCCCCTTCGTCACCCTCTACGACCAGTACGATAACGCCTCGGCCGCTGCGACCAGTTCGCAGGACTTCGAGACGGCCAACGATGCCTTCGACGACCAGGTCGGCGACGATTTTGTCGTCACCGGCGGCAACTGGGCGGTCAACGAAGTGGACCTCGCCGTGCAGTATTATAACGGGGCCGGTCCCGCCGCTAGCTTCAACGTCTTCTTCTACACCAACAGCGGCACCCTGCCGTCCACGCCGGTTTACACCGCGACGGGCCTGGCCTACACCAATACGTCCGGCGCGTTTGTGATCCCGCTGACCACCGCAGCCAACCTCACGAACGGCACCACCTACTGGGTGTCGGTCCAGGCGCGGCAGGACTTCACGCCGAACGGACAATTTGGCTGGACGGACCGCACCGTCGCGGCCAACAGCCCGGCGGCATTCCGCAACCCGGGCGGCGGCTTCGCCTGCTCGAGCAACAACTGGGTGCTGAAAACCAGTTGTGTCACCGGTTCGGGCCCCGATCAGGTCTTCCGCCTGGTGGGGACTATCGGCGGCGGCGGCACAGCCACCCCGACGGCGACCGCCTGCCCGGTGAACTACGATTACACGTCTACCACGAGCACGATGATCACGGGCACCACCCGCATTGATGGCACGGGCTGCGACGACTGCCTCAGCACCATCGCGGCGCTGCCCTTCCCCTTCACCCTCTACGGCACTGTCTACAACGCGGCGTCCGCCGGCTCCAACGGCGTGCTGGCCTTCGGCACCGCCGCCAATGGGTTTAGCGGGAGTTGCCTCCCGGTCGCTACGGCGACCTACGAGATGATGCCGTTCTTCCGTGATCAGCGCACCGACTGCACGGGTTGTGGTGTCTATACGGCCACCACCGGCACGGCGCCCAATCGCGTATTCACCATCGAGTACCGCACCATCTACTACGGGCAACCCAACACCGCGCCCACGCTCGATTACGCGGTGAACCTGTACGAGAGTGGCGCGACGGCGTTCTCCTACGCTTACGGCACGATCGGCACCGCCTCCGGCACCGGCAGGATCATCTCGGTCGGCGTCCAACGCGACGGAACCGTGTTCAAGCAGTACGCCTGCGATCCCACCGGGCTGGCCGCGCCCGTCGTCTCGGGCCAGCAGCTCAATTGGACCCTGGCCTCCTGCAGCACGCCGAGTGCCACCCCGGTTAGTAGCACCCCCACCCGCACCCCGACCGCCGGGGCGAGCACGGCCACGCCGACCTGCGTAGCCGGGGGCGGCGGCGCGCCGGGCCCGTGGCGCACGGTGACGACAGCCCCCACGCCGCCTTCGCGCTACCGCGCCGGTGGCGTGAGCAACGGCACCTACGTCTACGTCTTTGGCGGCAGCAACAGTGCGGCGGCGTATCTGACCGATATGTGGCGCTGGGACCCGGCGACCGAGACGTGGACCCAGCTCGCCAATATGCCCACCGGCAAGTCCAATATCCAGGGGGCGTATTGGAACGGCAAGATCTACGTTCCCGGTGGCTACACGGGCGCGCACATCACCGAGAACGCGATCTACGACATCGGCACCAACACCTGGACCACCGGCGCGCCCCTCCCGGCGGCGCAAAGTGGCAATAACGCGGCCTACAACGGCAAGATCTATAACATCGGTGGCAATCCCGGGCCGCAGACCACGGTCTCGATCTACGACATCGGCACCAACACCTGGAGCACCGGCGCGCCCTTGCCGGCAGCGACCACCTATGCCCGGGCGATCACCGTCGGCAGCTACATCTACTATGTCGGCGGCATCGCCGGCACGACCACCGCTGCGGTGTACCGCTACGACCCGGTCGCCAATAGCTGGGCGACGATGGCCCCGTTGCAAACGGCGCGCACCTCGACCGAACTGGCGACCGATGGCACCTCTATCTTCGCCATGGGTGGCGGCGATGCGACCTTCTTCACCGGTGTGCCGCTGCCCCAGAGCGTGGAAATCTACAACATCAGCAGCAACACCTGGACATATGGCAACCCGCTCGTGACGAAGGTCGCGGCCCCGTCGGGCGGCGGCGTCACCGGTGGGAAGGTGATGATCAGCAACGGGGTAGATAACGCCACCTACCCGGTCACCGTGCAGGTGTCCGATGTTACGGGCGGATCGGGTTGCGCTTCGCCCACCCCGGGTGGCACGGCGACGCCGGTGGTGAACACCCCGACGGTCGGCCCGACCGCGACCTGCGTAGCGCAGGCGGGCGGCTGGACCACCGGACAACCCCTGCCGACCGTCGTCGTCCGCTCGGTGGGTGTCTACTTCCCGGCGAACGGCAAGGTCTACGGCATGGGTGGCCGCACCTCTGACGCCGCCGGCAGCGACCGGGTCAACCCGCTGGAATACACCCCCGGCGGGGCCTGGGTGAACAAGGCGGGCGTCTATCCTGACAACCAGGTCAACAACATGGCCTGCGGTGTGATCACCGTCAGCGGCATCCCGTATATCTACTGCGTCGGCGGTTCGGCGGCGGGTGCTGCCACCGCTACCGCTCGCGTCTTCCGCTACAACCCGGCCACCGACGTGGTCAGCGCGGTTACGGGTGACGACTGGCCCGGCAATGCGGGGGGCACCGTCCTGCCCGGTGGCTTCGCGGTCGCCAACAACAAGCTCTACATCCTCGGCGGCTTCAACATCAACGTCGCCATGACCAACGAGATCTGGGAGTACGACCCGAACGGCGGCACCCACTGGACCCAAAAGGTCAACCTCCCTGTCACCCGCGGCTACATCCCGGCCACGACCATCGGCGGCATGATCTACACCGGCGGCGGCTCGGACTACACCACCACCGTCATTGACACCGCCGACTCCTTCAAGTTCGACCCGGCGGCGAACACCATCGTTGCCATCGCCAACATCCCGCGCGCTACGGGCGAAACCCGCGCCGTGACCGTGGGTGGGCAAATGTGGGTGCTGGGCGGCGGGCGCGTGGCCCCCAACCCCAGCAATGAAGTGGACATCTACGACCCGGGGACCAACACCTGGAGCGTAGGGATGCCGTTCCTGACGGCGCGCCGCAACTTCATCGCCGACAGCGACGGCACCCGCGTCTGGACCGCCGGCGGCTATGACTCGAGTGGTACGACCCTGCTCGATGTGACCGAGAATTACAGCCCGTCGGTCGTTTGCGGCACGGTCACCGTGACACCTACCGCCCCCGCCGCGTCCCCGACGCGCACGACCGGCCCGACCAACACCGTGACGCCTCCGCCCGCGGCGTCGGTCACACGCACGGCAACAACCGGCGCGACGAGCACACGAACCGTGACGGCGACCCCGCAGCCGACCGCCTGCGCGGTATCGTTCAATGACGTGCCGGTGGGCAGCACCTTCTACGACTACATCCGCTGCCTGGCTTGCCGTGGCATCGTCGGCGGGTATCCGTGCGGCGGCCCCGGCGAGCCGTGCCCCGGCACCTACTACCGGCCCAACAACAATGTGACCCGCGGCCAGGTCTCGAAGATCGTCTCCGAGTCCGCTGGTTTCAACGATGCGGTGCCGAGCACCCAGCAGACCTTCGAGGATGTCCCGCCGGGCAGCACCTTCGCCCTGTGGATCGAACGCCTGTCGGTGCGGGGCATCATCAGCGGCTATCCCTGCGGCGGCCCGTTTGAGCCGTGCGTC
>JBBSAN010000632.1:0-4555 GCA_038252265.1 Chloroflexia bacterium | reverse complement strand
CCTGGAGCGACCGGCTCGAAGAGAAAATGGTCTTCCTGGGCCTGGTGGGCATGATCGACCCACCGCGCGACGAGGTGCGTGACGCGGTGACGCGGGCGCACGGCGCGGGCATCCGCACGATCATGATCACCGGGGATCACCCCCGGACGGCGGCGGCCATCGCGTCCGAACTGGGCCTGGCACCGACCACCCGCGCGATCACGGGCGCGGAACTGGATCGCCTGTCAGACGATGAACTGGCGGCAACGGTGCGCGAGTGCGCGGTCTATGCCCGCGTCAACCCTGAACATAAGCTGCGCATCGTCCAGGCCTTGCAGCACAACGGCGAAATCGTGGCGATGACGGGGGATGGCGTTAATGACGCCCCGGCGCTGAAAGTCGCCGACATTGGGGTGGCGATGGGGATCACCGGCAGCGATGTGTCGAAGGAAGCCGCCGACATGGTGCTGGCCGACGACAACTTCGCGACGATTGTCAATGCGGTAGCGGAAGGCCGGACGGTCTTTGCCAATATCCGCAAGTTCCTGCGCTTCCTGCTTTCTTCCAACATCGGCGAGGTGCTGCCCATGTTCGGCGGGGTGGTGCTGGCCGACGTGCTCGGCCTGACTGCCGTGGGGAACGGGGTGGTGATCGCGCCCCTGCTGGCAACGCAGATTCTGTGGGTCAACCTGGTGACGGATGGCGCACCGGCGCTGGCGTTGGGCCTGGATCCCGGCGATCCCGACAGTTTCTGTGGGTCAACCTGGTGACGGATGGCGCACCGGCGCTGGCGTTGGGCCTGGATCCCGGCGATCCCGACAGTATGCGGCAACCGCCACGCCCGCGCGGCAGCGGGGTCATCACGCGCGAGATGTGGTTAGGGTTCGTATTCGTCGGCGTCATCGTGGCCGCCGGAACCTTACTGGTGCTCGACGCGTCCCTGCCCGGTGGCCTCATCGCGGGGTCGGGCGGCATCGAATACGGTCGGACAAGGGCCTTTACCACGCTGATACTGTTCCAGTTGTTCAACGTATTCAACGCCCGCTCCGACACCCACAGCGCCTTCTACCAGTTGTTCCACAACCCTTTGCTCTGGGGCGCGGTGGCGTTATCCGTGGCGCTACAGGCGGCGGTGATCTATGTGCCGGTGCTACAGCAAGCCTTTGACACGGTTCCAATGCAAGGGAGCGATTGGCTGCTTTGCACCCTCGTGGCGAGCAGCGTGCTCTGGTTACGCGAACTCAGTAAGCTGGTGCGGCGGATGCGGTGCCGCACCGGTGCCGGCAATTGAGCGCTCCATCCAAAGGGGTAATGGGGTAACGATGTGGCAAACATTGATCAAGTAGCGCCCTTGTCGGGAGGGCACTGTCAACTTAACTCACTGGCGGGGCATTACGCCGCCGTAAACGGGCCTGCCCTGGAGAGTGTATAATAGTCTGTGTAAATGGCAAATCCAACGGTTATCCCTTATACTGGCCGTAATTACGGCTTAGGAAGGATTCTGCCATGACTCACCATTCAACCTCACCGGCGGTCCCAGCCGTTAACTCAGGCTAAACGGGCTGGAAGCACGGGAGAGCCGCGAAATGCCCGTTCCAATGCTGCCAATACCGGCAGCCCCTGTTTGCGTAGGGTCGCGATGTAGTTGCGGATCAGACAGAACGCCGCCGCACCTGGTCTGTCCGAAAGCGTCCCGCGATCTTCTGTTGCTGCACCTTCATCATGCGTAGGTACAATGTGGTCGCTTTGCTCTGTTGCACCTTACCCTGAGGCTGATCTCTCACTTTGTGTGTGTCGTGCCGCTCGCCCTTCTGCTGCTTGGAATCGACCAGCGTCCCACCCAATTGTGCAACCGCGTTGTCCGCTGCCCATCACCTGAGCATAAGCAAGCTACGCATCTATGTGCCCCGATTGGGTGGGCGAGTCACCTAGATCACTGGTAGGCGATGCGGGTAAAGCGGCGGACCAGGGCCAGCAGGAGCACGCTCTCGTAGACCAGCCCGGCCAGGAACAGCCCACCCAGCAGCACCACCGGGCCGGGCAGCGCCCAGAGCAGCGCCGCCGGCCAGTAGGTGGGCACGAGCCAGAGCACCACCTGCCAGGGCGGGGGCACGAAGCTGCCCAGGAGGGGCGCGATCAGAAACAGCCCCAGCGCCTTTTGCAGGGCGAACCCCTGCACCTTGTTGGCGGCGAACGCCGCCAGGAACAGCGCGGTCAGCGGGGCCAGCGGGGCCGCCGCCAGCGCCACCCCCAGCACTTCCAGCGGCCCCAGCGGCAGCAGGCCCGCCAACGGGAGGGCGATGAGGGTCATCACCAGGCCCAGCAGCATGGGCCCGGCCAGGCGGTAGACCAGATAGCCGGTCAGCGGTAGCGGCGTCACCCGCAGCGCCGTCAGCGTGTGGTCATCGCGCTGGTCGAGTAGGATAAAGCCGACCACCATCCCGCAGATCGCCGGGGGTAGGAGCAGCAGCACATAGCTCATCAGGTGGGGATACAGCGCCGCCAGGTCGAACGGGAGCCGCGGGTTGAGCAGGGCGATGACCGGCGGCAGCAACCAGCGCGCCGCCACGGCCAGGCCCAGCGGCACCAGCACCATCCCGCGCAACAGCGAATCCCGGCCCACACTGATCGCATCGACTGTGCTCAGCGCACGAAGGGTCTTGATGGTGATCATGCGGCGGCTCCTTCCCCACGCGCGATCATCCAACGCTGGAAGGCGCGGCGGCTCCCCAGCGCCAGCAGCGCGATCCACAACGCGGAATAACCCAGGCCATAGAGCACCTGCTCCGGCGAGGCTGTACCCAGCGCTGCTTCCAGCAGCACCAGCGGGGCGCTCATCGGGTGCAGGTAGAATAGGGCAGGCCACCATTGCGCCAGATCAGCCAGCAGCGGCACCCACAGCAGCGCAACGACCAGCCCCGACGGTAACAGGTATTCGTTGATCGCGGTATAACGGGCCACGGCGATGAACCCGGCCAGGCAATAGAGCGCCGAGGCCAGCACTACGCCCACACCGAGCAACCAGATGTTGAAATCCCACCCGGCCAGCAGCGGCACCAACACAAATGTCTCCACCCCGGCGAGCGCGGTGAGGGTGACGACCTTCGCCGCCAGGTACTCTTCGATGCGGAGCGGCGTGACCACCTGGGCGACCAGGGTGCCCTCGCCCCGCTCCAGCAGCACCAGCCCGCCGATAAAGTAGAAGGTGCCGAGGAGCAGGTTGCCCAGCAGCAGCGACGGCAACAGCCAGCGCAGGTCGAGCGTCCCGGCCTGCGCCAGGATGAGCGCCCAAATCACGGTGACAAACGCGGTCGCCAGGTAGAAGCCGTTTCGCATTTGCAGCGTCACATCCCAGCGGATCTGGGTCCACAGGCGGGTCATGCCAGACTCCTTCCGGTCGCCTGGACAAAGATGTCCTCCAGCGTCGCCTCTTGCGTGTGGATGGTCTGGACCGTGCCGCTCTGGAGCAGACCCAGGAAGGCGGCATTGTCGCCCAGCCCGGCCAGCGGGACGCTCTGCCGGGCGCCAGCGCCGGGGGCCGCATACTCGACCTCGACCTGGGCCGTGCCATAGCGCAGCTTGAGGGCGTGGGGGGTGTCAATGAGGGTGATGCGGCCCTCGCTGATAAAAGCGACCCGGTCGCACAACTCTTCGGCCAGGCTCATGGTGTGGGTGGTCAGAAAGACGGTGGCCCCGGCGGCCCGCCGCGCCTGGATCAACTCCTTGATCACGCGGGCGTTCACCGGGTCCAACCCCGACGTGGGTTCGTCCAGAAAGAGGAGCGGCGGGTTGTGCAGCAGGGCGCGGGCGACGCTCAGCCGGTTCTGCATCCCCTTGGAAAATTGCGCCACCGGCAGCCGCCCCGCCGCCCCCAGGCCCACCAGGTCGAGCGCCTCCTGCGGGGTCAATACCGGATGGCGATAGAGGGCGCGGAAGTAGGCCAGGTTCTCCAGCGCGGTCAGCTTGCGGATGTGGGTAGGCAGCTCAAAAGCCACGCCGATCTGCTCGTAATAATCGGCGTGCCAGTCGGCCAGGTCGCGGCCCAGCACGGTGACCCGGCCCTGGTAGCCCTTGAGCAGGCCGGTCAAGATGTTCTGGGTCGTACTCTTGCCCGCTCCGCTGGGGCCGAGGAAGCCGAAGATCTCGCCATCGGCAATGTTGAAGCGCAGATCGCGCAAGGTCGGCTCCCGCGCTCCGGCGTAGGTGAAGCTTAAATCACAGACCTCCAGCATCGGTGGCTCCTTCCAGCCGGGCGGCCTGGGTCAGGTGGCCGCCCAGCAAATCGATCAGCAGCCGCAGCGTCTCCGGGTAGGCCGGGCCGATATCCTCGCTATGCAAACTGACGAAAAACAGGGCGCGCATCAGCCCGGTGAACAGTGCGGGGTCCACAGTCAAGGGGATCCCGTGGGCGCGCCAACGGGCCAGCAAGGCGGCGACGAAGCGCTCATCGGTGTGGAGGGCGGCCTCCACCCGCTCCGGCGGCAGCTTGCGGAGCAGGGTGGCGTACTCGGCTTCCCCGAAGTGGCGGAACAGCGGGCTGCTGCGCCAGAGGGCGAACGCCTGGTCGAAAAAGATG
>JBBSAN010000631.1:0-4559 GCA_038252265.1 Chloroflexia bacterium | reverse complement strand
TTCCTGAATGGCCCGGGTCATCGCCTTGCGCGCCGTCGGCGGATCGGGCAAGAAGGTCCCGAAGCCCGCCGTGTCGAGGGCCGTTTTGAGGTCGGCGTGCGGAATACGCACGCCCGCCAGCGAGTAAAAGACCATTTTGCCGAGGATAGGCAGGCCCATTGCTTGCAGCTGCTGCATCGTCACCGGTTGTGGCTTCATGGTGGACTCCTTTCGCGGCGTACGCCAGCGCCGCTTAGACGGCGAAAATCGTTTGCAAGGTCGCGAGGTCACCCTCATCGCGTAGATTGTCCAGCGTGCAGAGTGCATCGCTGACCCGCCCCAGGAGCCCTGCCCCTTCCTGGCTGCCGATCAGGACGCCATAGGCGCGCATCTCCCGCTCCTGGCGCGCCTGTTGCCACGCGGCTTCGATGGCTGGGCTGATCCCGGCCACGCCATCGGTGACACAGATCACGTCGGCCTTGTTATGTTGGGCCGCATTCACCCGGTGCAGGGCCTCGGTCATCCACCCGTCGAACACGGTGCCGCCACCGAAGAAGTGCTCCATGCAGGTGACGATCTCGCCCGTCGTGGCCCGGCCCTGCGGGAACTGGTGGATGGTCAAGTTGCCCGGCCCACTAAAGTGCAGCACGGTCATATCGCGCTTTTGCCGCCCGGCGATCAGCAGGAAAGCCAGGGTGACCGCCTTCGCCCAGGTATCTCGCTCCCCGCTCATCGAGCCGGACTCGTCCAGGGCCAGGATGATCGGCCCCTGGCCCTGCTTCTTGTAGCTGCGGACCTCGTACTGGATCAGCTTTTGTTGCGTGTAGTCCGCATAGAAGCCGTCTTCCAGGCTCGGCTCGGCCAGGCGGCTGAACTCGCTGGGCAGCACCAGGGCTAAGTCATCCCCCAGGCGGATCCCAGCGATCTCGTCAGGGGCATGGGTCGTCTTCGTGCGCTGGACGTGCATGGCGATTTCTTTCATGCGCCCACACATCCGGGCAATCTGTTGCAACCGGGGCGAGTGGAGGAGCTGGCGGGCCAGGTCCATTTTCTGATCCAGCGGCTGCGCCGCCGCCCCGCCCGCCCCCGCATGGGTGCCATACCCGGTCCCCGCAAAGGCATCCAGCGCGGCTTGCATCTGCTCCACCTCGGCGGTGGCCTGCGCCAGCGCGGGGCGCACGGCGCGCCGGATGGCATCGCCGCGCGCCTCGGCTCCTTCCGCCAGCTGTGTCGCGGCCCGGGTCGCCTGGGCCTGGGCTGCCGCCGCCTGACGATGTAGCGCGGCGGCCTGCGCCTGGAGCGCCTGCGCTTCCGTCGCCGGGCTTCCTGTCTCCGCGCGTGGCGTGGGGCTCGGCCCCGGTGCCTCGGCGGCGGGCGCGGCCGGGGCGGGCGGCATCGCGGTCGGCGGGTTTGGGTCGGCTGGGGGTGAGGGTAGGGACGCAGCCTCAGACGAGGGCTGTCCCGTGGGGGGCTGGTCAGTCGTTGAATTGTTTGCCGGGGTCGGCGCGGGTAGCCCTGGGGCGGGGGAGCGGGTCGGTGCCGTATTGGGGGGATCCTCCGCCAGGACGGCAGGCAGCGCGGGACGTTCCCGCGCTGCGGCGGCCTGGGCGATCAACTCGGTGCCGCCATCGCCCCCCATCTCTTGGGCCAGGTGATCGAGCATCTCCGCCTGCTGCCGGAGCGTTCGGGCCCGCTGGTCGGCGTCGGCCAGGGCTTGCAAGCGTCGCCGGGTGGCCGGGTCGAGCGTCTCCACCGCTTGAGGCACGATCCGCATCGTGGCCATCGCGGTGAGAAGCGCGTCGCCGGGAGTGCCCATAGCGCGGAGCGCTTGCCACTCGGTCGTGCCCTGCATTTCCTCCAGGATCTGCTGGTTGATTTGGTACGCGGCTTGCAGTGGTGCTAGCGGATCAAGCGCGGCGACGCGCTTATGCAGGCTCCAGGCGACGTCGCGGGTTAAGGCCGCTCCGGTAGGTAGTTGGCCCTGCGTCTGGGTGCTGAGCCGGTCCAGATCTGGAAAGTCGCGGAGCATGTTCTGCCACGTCCGTACATCGTACCCATCGTGGCGCAGCACGGCGGTTCCGTCGCTGATCGGTTGGGGTGCGAAGTTTAGCGCCTCATCCAGATCCGCCAGGTCGTCCACCAGTGCAGCCTCCGGCTCCGGGCCGGAGGCGGTCAGGATCGGGGGGGTCATCATGGGGTGGGGTTCCTCTCGGCAGCCGTCTGGCTCAGGGCCTGGAGCAGCACCTGCGAGCGAACGGGGCCTCCGGGGCGGGTCACGCTGGGCATGGCCTGGGTGATGCATTCCCAGCGCCAGTCCTCCACGGTGTCCAGGTAGCGGGACAGCTGGGTGAGGACGCCACCTTTTTGCGCCGCAGCGTGCCAGAGCTTTTCAAGTTCCTTCTCGATCTCCCCCTGGAATTTCGAGACGGCCTCGGTGGCCGCATTGACGGCCTGCGGCGTGCCCTTTGCCGCCAGCGTTGCATCGCGGACGCTGCGGGCCTGGTCGAAGAGATCCTTGGCCCGCGCTGCCGTTGGGTTCGCCAGGTGGCCGACGATCTGGCCGACCTTGCCGCGCTTGTCGGGACTGGGGCAGAGCGCGTCGCGCAGGATCACCAGATCATCGCTGGCGACGATGCCACGCCCGCCGAGCAGCGCCTCGGCTTGCAGCAGGCGTAGACACTGTCGCCAGCGCCGATCCGAGATGATGATCCCCTCGGATCCTAGCTTTTTCCATAGCCGCAGCAGGGTCGTTTGCACCGCTGGCGGCACCGGGATATGGCGGGCGAGCGCCTGGAGGAGTTGGATCTCGATCTTCCCGATGGTCGCCTGGGGCGGCGGCATGGTATCCAGCGTGGGACGCCGCAGCAATTCGGCGAAGCCCGCCTCACTCAGGTAGGTGACATCCACCCGCAGCAGGAAGCGGTCATCGAAGGCCGCCAGATCCGGCTCCTGGGGCCGTTCGTTGGAGGCGGCGAACACGGCCAGCAGCGGCACCTGGAGCAGCGTACCCCCCATCTTGAAGATGCGCTCATTCATCACGGTCAGGAGGCCATTCAAGATGGCCGATCCGCCTTTGTACACCTCGTCCAGGAAGGCAATCTCGGCCTCCAGAAGCGATCCCACCGTGATGTAGCGAAACTGGTCGCGCTTGAGACCTTCGACGGAGACCGGGCCGAACAGCTCGCTCGGGTGCGTGGTGCGCATCAGCATCATGTAGAAATATTGCAGACCGGGGCCGTTCAGCTGGGTGCTGATGCACGTGGCCAGGCGCTCGATCAGGGCACTTTTGGCCGTACCCGGCGGGCCGTAGGCGACCAGGTTGGACCCGGCGACCAGGGTCACCAGCATCTGGTGCGTTAGCTCTTCCCGCTCGATGAAGATGCCGTTGGTTTCCGTCTCGATGGCCTGGAGCTGGGCGATCAGCGGCAGGTACGGCGTCATATCAACCGCGCCATGCGCGGTCTGTGTGACCGGAAGCAGGGCCAGCGGGGGGATTCCGTCGTTCGTACCGGTGCCGTTACCCGCGACGGGAAGGGCAGGCACGGTCGGCACGAGGGCGCGACTCGCAGTGCGGCTGGGCATCAGTGGATCCTTTCTTTGTCCTAGAACCGGGCGGATAACCGAACCGCCGGGCGGCGGCGACGGGCGCGGCCGTCATTTTCTCTTCACCCTATCTTTATGAAATTTCCCCTTTGGCGACTGGAAAGCATCGGCCCCTTTTAGGGGACCAATTTGGGAGCAAAATTAGGGAGGCGGGTCGGTCGGCCTTGCTGGTAGATCAGCCGTCGCGGCGACGGCTCTGCGGTCGTGGACCCTCCGGGCGGATCGACGCAGCCAGGTGGCCGCGGGGATCGGCCCGGCCGGGGATCAGGCAGCCTGGGGGCGCGCGGTCCAGGCCGGAGCGGCGGCGATCAGCGCCGCCCGGTCCTCGCCCAGCACCTCAACTAACTGAGCAGCCGTACAGGCGTCGGCAGATTTATCCGTACGGATCTCCACAACGACCGGTTCGACCGGACTTAGGGCGACCGTGCGCACGCTTAAAAACTCGACCCGCAATACAACGGATTGCCCCGCGTCCACGGCGGCTTTGACCGCCGCGAACTGCGCTTTGGAGAGACCGGTATTGGCATTGCCCAGCGCGATCCACGCGCCGTCCACCTCCCGGCGCACCCCGATCAGGAAGGTGCCGGTGACCATGCCGCCCCGCAACTGATGCTCCAACACCACCACATCCAACTCGCCCTTCAGCTTCCATTTCAACTCGTAGCGCGTGTCGCCGGGGATGCTGGGACCATCGAGATCGCGGAGGATGATCCCTTCGCCCCCGGCGGCTTCCACCTCAGCCAACACCGCCCGTTTGTCCGCTTCCGTCACTGCCGGGAACAGCAGCCCTAGCCCCGGGATCGTCTGGACCATGCGGGCCACGGTCGCACCCGCCTGATCGATCAGCCCGGTGCCCACGAAGTCGGCGGCCAGGCGAGCGATGCGCTTCTCGTAGGGCAGGGAGCGCAAGGACGCTCCGTGGCGGGCCAGGTAATCAAAGGCCATATAGGCCCCGGCCTGATCCCGCTCCAGCGCTT
>JBBSAN010000630.1:0-4561 GCA_038252265.1 Chloroflexia bacterium | reverse complement strand
TACTCCCCGCGATCAGACTCAACCCGGCCGCCCCGACCAGCCAGCGCGCGACCCGGAGGTGGGACGGTAGATCGGCCAGCGCACGCGCGTCGTTAGGCAGAACGACCAGCACCCCACCCAGCAGGAACAGACTCACCAGCGCCAGGCCCCCACCACCCAGCAGCCACCAGTGAAACGGAATGGCCCGCACGGCCCCGGGGTGCGTATCGGCGGTTGACGGCATACTCGCCTCCTCCGGCGTCGCGCCGGATCCTAAAGTCACTCCTGGAAGATGGAGGACCGATCCCAATTCCAACGCAGCCGGCGCTGGGGCCGCCCTCAACGCGGAACCCCCCGGCTCTTCTTTAAGTATACGGTACTTCCCCGCGCGGCCAGCTGCGCGGCTTTTCTCTGCGAAAGGAAACTTAAGTTATCTGCCTAGATAATTTAGTTAGCAATAATTTCGGACTGGTCACCTTCCCGATCTAATCCCTGGGTCCGCTCTAACCAACACAGACGGACGCGCAACGGCTGGACGCTAGCCCCCGAATAACCACGCTGCCCCTCCACGTGTGCGGGGCCGACAAGGTCCCCGTACGCGTCTCGGTGATCCCGGCCCCTGCCTTCTCAGAAAAATGATGAGGGAATTTTCGTGAAATCGCCTCCGACGGTTCCGACCAGGAAGATGTGATTCATATTTATATAGATAGCAGATGGATCACACCGTACGCTACCCGAAGGAGATCGCACCAATGACCAATACCGTACCCCGTCCCGCGGCGCCCGATCGGATCCTGCCCGAGATTTACGTGTATACCACAGCGAAACACTTCCTGAATATCTACGACGCGCTCCGCATCGAGAAGTGCAAGATCGAGATCGCCCGTTACGACCCGGCCACCAGCAAACAGACCGGCCGGGCCACCGCCTGGCTCGACCTGGACGAAATACGGTTGCTCGTTCATCTGGTCACCTTTCGCCTCTTCCCGATCGTCCTGGCGGGCGGCGGACGCCCGCCCCGTTTCGAGAAATTCGGAGGCAGCGAACGCGAAGGTAGGATCGAGAGCCGGACCCTCCTGCTCGAATGGGACCCCGGCCCCACCGGCCGCTTCGCCGGGTACCCGTACCGCCTGACCATCACTAACGGCCCGGGACTGCGCATGGCGACCGGGGCTGTGCAGCCCCAAGGCGAGCCGACCAGCACGCAAGGGCTGCGGCTCCCCGAGGCGGATCTGATCGAAATTTTGCTGGCTGTCGGAGCCTACGTCCGTGTCGCGGAACAGACCCTCCTGCCAGCCCAAGCCGCCGCGCGCATCGCCGAACGGCGGAGCAGCCGGGCCGACCGAGAGGATCCCCGGCGCGGGTCGCTGGCGGCGGAACACCGTGTGCGGACCGCGGCCCCAGAGGAACTCCCGACCCCCGAACCCCCGGTGCGGCCCCGTCCAGAAGGAGCGCACCCCCCACCGGGTCCGGCCCCCCGGCCAACGCGGCCCGGCGGGGGGCCGGACCGTGCCCGCCCCGCGCCCACCCCGTCCGTCGCCCCCGACGATCCGTGGGCGGGCATGGAGGTCAGCCCGACCCCTCCCCTACCCTCGGTGCGCCGGTCCCACTCCCAGGAGGCATGACGCTGCGACAGCCTCTCCCCTGGCTCCCTGAGACCGATGAGGGCGACGATCCGGATCTGGAGGACGCCCGGCCCCCCCACCGACGACGCAGCGACACGGCCGTCCCGGAGGATCTCGGTCTCCAGGGCCTCAAGCATCCCTTGCTGCACGAGGGCGACGTGATCGCCTTAGCTGCGACAAAAGACCAGGGGCGGGTGGCGGCGGCGCACCTCGCCGCCACCCAGGGAACCCGGGCCAATCGCCAAGCGCTGCGGGTCGCCGTCCTCCGGGGTCTGGTCGCGCGGCAGATCCTGGTCACCGCCAATCAGCGCCTGGTCCTCAGCGTGGCACGCAAGTATCTCGGCCGCGGCCTGGACGTGCGCGATCTGCATCAAGAAGGCAACGTGGGCCTCCTGCGCGCAATTGAGCATTTCGACTACCGCCGCGGTTATAAATTCTCGACGTACGCGATCTGGTGGATTCGCCAGGCCATTCTGCGCGCCATTCAGGAGACCGGGCGCACCGTGCGGCTGCCTGCTCACGTCATCGAACTCGCTACGCGCTTGACCGAGATCAGCACCACCTGCCAAATCGCGCTGGGCCGCCCCGCCACGGTCGAGGAAATCACCGCGGCCTATAATGCCCGCGCCCGCCGCGGCAAACCGGCCATCACCGCTGCCAAAGTGCGTGCCACGCTGATGGCCATTCAAAATCCGATCTCGCTGGAGCTGCCCATCGGGGAGGACGGCGAGGGAACCCTGGGCGAGGTCCTCGAAGATCTCACCGGCCATCTCGAACAGCCCCAGACCGCCGCCGAGCGGCAGATCTGTCGCGCTGAGGTCGCGACCCTTCTCCACGCGACCTTGACCGCCCGGGAAACGCTGGTGCTCCAGCTGCGCTTCGGGCTGACCGGCGCGGCTCCGCAGCCGTTGGAGCAGGTCGGCACCACCCTCGGGGTAACGCGGGAGCGCGTCCGGCAGATCGAAATGGAAGCCTTGACCAAGCTCCGCGCCAATCCGGCGACCCAGCAGCTGCACGACTATTTGCCAGGATAATCCGCACCGCGGCGGCCCGTGTTCTCGCGATGGCCGGTCGTCGGACCTGCGGTAGTAAAGGAACGAGCACCCATGCATACTTTCCGCCTGCCCGGTTCGATACAAGACCCCCCACGGGATCGGGGGGCGGACCCGCGCGCCGCGATCCCGCCCCCCGTCCCGCCCTGCACAAACTGCGGCACGCAGCCTGGAACCATCCGCGATTCCCCCATCCTGGGCCAGCGCGATCTGTGCCCGAGTTGCCACCGCACCGCCCTGCTCACCCTCTTACATCCTCGACCGGTGCCCCCCACGGTGATCCGCACGGGCTTGCAGTGTCCCGACCATCCGGGTGCACCAACCGTGCTGGCCAACCCTGCCCAGTACCCCCACCTGCACACCCTGGGCTATAGCCCTGACGAGGTTGCGGCCGCTGGCACCCTGGTCCGCTGCCGTGTCCCCGGTTGCCAGTGGTGGAATTGGGAAGGGCTGGTCGTGGACCCCGCCCTGGTCCGTACGCCCAACCCTTGATGCACCTTTACCATGCGTACGCCGTGAGGTCCCCACATGTATCGCCAAGGCTTACCCGTTCTTGATCTCTATATTGAGTGCGATACCGAACGCACACCCTGCCCCGGCCGGTACTTTCTCTTCCTCGGTGGGTTGATCATTGGTGACAGCCACACCCTCAAAGCGGCGCAGGCCCAGTATCAGGCCCAGAAAACCGCTCTGGCCTATCAGGTGCCGCCGCGCAGTGCCAGCGATCACCAGCAAACCCTTGTCCGGGAAACACAGGCCGATTACCTGGATCGGGCCGAGGCACACTGGGCCAGGAGCGGGCAGTATCGAGCGCGCGGTCGCCCCAGCAGGCGGCGCTAAACAGGGCGCGCCCGCCGCCCCGCGCCGTTCCCCGGGACGCCTGTTCGCACCCCCACAATATCGCGAGGGCCGCGGTTGCCCGCGGCCCTCTGTAGGGTAGGAAACGGCCTGTCGAACTACGGCCGGGTCGGGGGATTACACCCGGGGAAGAAGGTGATCGAGTCGATCTTCGCCATCTGCCCCCGCGTGGTATTGTTCCCCGGCCGGAAGTAATTGCGATTCAACGGCGGCGCACAGGGTTCATTGCCGGCCTGCCCGCAGTCGTAGCCATTGATCACGCCCCGCTCGGCAATCCGCTCGATATAAAGCCAAAACGTTTGCGCGGCCGGAACATCCTCGAACGTCTGCTGCGTTGACGCGATGGGGTCGCTAAACCCGGCGGCGTTCGCGACGATCTTGCTGATCTGGCCGCGCGTGGCGTTGTTCCCCGGCCGGAAGTACGGGCGATTGGCGGGGCCCAGACAGGGCTCACTCACGCCGCCGCAGGGATACCCGCTGATGTGCCCGCGCCCGGCCAGGCGTTCGATCCAGACCCAGAAGGTGCTGCTCGGGGGGACATCCTCGAACGTCTGCTGGGTGGAAAGGATACTCTCGACGAACCCGGCCGAGTTGGCGATAATCTTCGAGAGCTGGCCGCGGGTCACATTATTGCCGGGGCGATAGTAGGCCGGACCCGAGGGACCCGGCGTCAGGCAGGGCTCCCCGGGGCCGCCGCAGGGATACCCGTTGACGATGCCCCGGCAGACCAGGCAGCGGACATAGGCATAGAAAGGGGCATCCGGGGGATTATCGGTAAACAGCACCACGCACGCTGTCGGCGTCACCGTCGGCGTCGCGGTCCAGGCCAACGCGGTCTGGGTCGCGGCGACTGCGGTTTGCGTGCCACTGACAGCGGTTTGCGTCGCCGCGACCGCCGTCTGCGTTGCCCCATTCGGCGTGGCACTCGGGGTCAGGGCCTGCGCGGTGAGTGTCGCCGCGACGGCCGGTTCCGTTGCGGCCACGGCCGTGGGGGGTGCGGGCACGTCCGTCTGGGGGGCGTCGACGGCGGGCGGGGTGGGGGGCCCC
>JBBSAN010000629.1:0-4563 GCA_038252265.1 Chloroflexia bacterium | reverse complement strand
GTAGTAGAGGCGCGGCACCGACTCGACGTTGTGGTTGAGGATGCGCGGCCCCGCCGCCACCACCAGCTCCAGCGCAGGCCAGTAGCCCTTGAAGTCGGGGGTCAGCACCTCAATCGTGCAGTTGGGCACATACGCTTTGATCAGCCGGATCGTCTCGGCGTAGATGTCCGCGCCGCCCAGCAGGAGGTTGTCGCGGTTGACCGAAGTAATGACGACGTGCTGTAGCTGGAGCGTTTCGACCGAACGGGCCACGTGCTCCGGCTCGCCCCAGTCCAGTTCGCTGGGTCGCCCGGTCTTGATCGCGCAGAAGCCGCACGAGCGGGTGCAGGTGTCACCCAGGATCAGGAACGTGGCCGTGCGATAGCTCCAGCACTCGCTGATGTTCGGGCAGCGCGCCTCTTCGCAGACGGTGTGCAGCCCGTGCTGGCGCATCAGTTGGCGCACATCGTGATAATTGGGGCTATGTTCCTCGGTCCACTTGGTGGCCGGGCGCAGCCATTCCGGCTTGCGCTGGGTCGTCACCTGTTCGGTGCCGAGATGAATGTTGGCGTTGCGCGCCCGGCGGTCGGCGGGCATCAGCGTCAGCGGCACACCAGCCGGGCGGTCGTCCGCCACGGCGGCGGGAGTCGAAGTCGTTTCAGTGTCCATACAGTGCGATTCCTCGTCGCGGGCCGGGATGCGTGGGCCGGTCCGCCCATTGCTAACTATAACATATCAGGCGATAATCAGCTAACTGGCGGCAGGCGGGGCAAAGAGCACACTCACCTGCATCGTCCAGCCGGGCACTACGTCACCGCCGGTTAGCTGATCATTTACGGTCAATACGGCCACATCGGTCAGAGTACGGTACACGGTGACAAGCTGTTTGCGTGGATCGATGATGATTACCATGTGGGTGCCTGCATCCAGCCATTCGTGAATCTTCTCTTTTACTTCCCCAGGACGGTCACTGGGGGAAACGACTTCGACGGCTAGATCGGGTGCGAACGGCCAATAGATCTCATCATCGCTATCACTGACGGAGGCGGCGCGCTCCGCACTGATGAAGCCGACATCTGGGACGCGCACAGTGTCAGGGTTGCGCCCGAGCAGAAAGCCCGCTTCGGCAATAGTGATCTCCCCCAAGCTATGGACTTCAATATAGTGGCCTAAGCGCAAGGCCAGCCGGGCTGCAATTCTGCCGTGCTTGCGCCCCGATGGACTCATTGTCCGCAGCTCTCCTCGTACTAACTCATAACGCCAACCATCGCTCGGTAGCTGCTCCAACTCTTCCGCTGTCATCCATTTCGCCTGGATCGTCATACCTGTACCTCTATCCCTGGAAACGCGGCGCTATTCTCTCATCTGATACCAGTATACACACCGCGTGCGGCGGGATCAATCACGCCGGGTCCGCGTCGTCATCCGCGCGGCAGCCGCCTGGCTCCATGCCGGGGTCCAGCAGGAAGGCCAGCACGGCTTGCAGTTGTTCGTCGGAGGGCGGCAACGCTTCAATGGTGACATTAGGGGTATTATAGATCAGGGTGATCTCTTCATACTGTAACGAGGCAAACGTGGCGAGCACATAGGTCGCCACATCGGAGATAGCGACCAGCAGCACCACCAGCGTTTCGGGGCCATACGGTGCGTCGAAGCACTCGAAGGTCAGGTGATAGTTCGTCGGCCCCTCGGTGTACTCCACGGCGAAGGTCACCCGCACTGCGCCATCGGCGCTGGTCAGCAGCGAGGTATAGCTGGGGTCGTTCGGCGGCTGGTCGTCCGAATAGGGCCGCTTGGCACAGAACGCCGCCGCCTTCAGGTAGAGTTGGAGCAACCGAAACCCCGCCGCCTCGATTTGCTTTTGCACCCACCCGGCATCGGATGGACCGCCCGCCCAATTGGTCATATAGACTCTCTTCATAGGAATCACTCTTTACCTAGAGTATAGGGGTAGCCAGGGAACCCAATTAGAGAAAAGCGTGAGAAAGCCAAAGACCACCAAGCAGGCGAATGCGAGCGATATCCCTAACAGCAATCCCCGTGCAAGGGGCGGGTTAGCATGTCGTACAACAGTAGCTACACCCAAACCAAACATTCCCCATGCCAAGGCTAGTAGACAAGGCAGATCTAGCAAGAAACTAGAATTGCTTAGATGGGGCACATCACGGTTTAGGACATAAGCCAGTCCCGTTGGAAGAATGAAGCCTACGAAGATCGAACCTAGACAGGCAGCGAAAGGAAGAAACCTAGCACCTGGCGAATTTGGGTCTACACTTCTTAGACGCTCAAAAATCGAACGTTTACATTGATCAGCCATAGTTCGTAAAGTAACAGCAGGGGCACGGCGTCACCACCGTGCCCCCACTCAGCACTCAGCACTCAGCACTCAGCACTTGTTAATAGCCGAGATCCGGCTCCTGGAAGTTCTCCAGGCTCTGCTTGATCGTCTGCATGAAGCGCCCCGCCGCCGCGCCGTCCAGCACGCGGTGATCGAGGGTGATGCACATGTTCATGATCGGGCGGATGGCGATCATGTCGTCCACCACGACCACGCGCTTGGTGATCTGCTCCATCGTCACATTAGCGACGTTCGGCTGGTTCAGGATCGGCATACATAGCACCGAGCCGAACGAGCCGGTGTTGTTCATCGTGATCGTGGACCCCTGGATGTCGTCCAGCTTGAGCTTCCCGGCGCGGGCGCGGGCGGCAAGGTCCGCGATGGCGCGGTTGAGGCCGACGAAACTCAGGCTGTCGGCGTTGTGGACTACCGGCACGATCAGCCCTTGCTCGCCCAGGTCAATCGGCAGCCCAACGCTGATCTCGCGCTTGAGCAGGATGCCCTCGTCAGTCCAGGTCGCGTTGACATAGGGGTGCTGCTTGGCGGCGGCGATGAGGGCCTGGGTGACGAAGGCCAGGAAGCTTGGCGCGATGCCTTCGCGGGCCTGGAACGCACCCTTGATCCGCTCGCGGTAGTTCCAGACGCGGTGCATATCCACTTCGACACACGTCCACGAGTGGGGCGAGGTGTGAACCGAACGGACCATGTGCTCGGCAATGGCCTTCCGCATGTTGGTCAGCGCCACCAACTGATCGCCGGGGCCGGTGAAGGCCGGGGCGACCGGGGCCGGAGGCGGCGGGGCCGGAGCCTGGGCCGCAACCGACATGGGGGCGGGTGCGGCGGGAGCCGGGGCTGCGGGGAACGGGATCGTCGTCGGCTCATACGGGCTACGCATGAATCCGGCGTCCTCTTGCGGAGCCGGGGCCGCAGGCGCGGGAGCCGGAGCCGTCCGCAACTGCTCCACATACCGTTCCACATCCTGCTTGGTCACACGTCCGCCCTCGCCGGTGCCGGTCGGCACCTGGTCCAGGGTCAGGTTGTGCTCTTCCAGCAGGCGGGCTACCGCCGGGCTGAGCCGCTTGCTGGCGCTGCCGCCGTTGGTGCCCGGCGTGGTCGGCGCAGGGGCAACGGAGGTAGTCACCATCGGGGCGGGGGCCGCCGTCTGGGCCGCCACCGGCGCGGGGGCCGGGGCTGCTGGGGCGGGAGCCGGGGCCGGGGTCTGTGCCCCGCCGCCGCTGCCGTGGGCCCCGGCGGGTTCTTCCACCGCTGCGTCGGTTTCGATCAGGCAGATCACCGTGCCGACGGCGACCGGCTCATTCTCCGGCACGCTCAATTCGGTGATCTTGCCGGTAAAGGGCGAGGGGATTTCGGCATTCACCTTGTCGGTGATCACTTCGGCCAGCGACTCGTACTTTTCGACCATGTCGCCCGGCTTCTTGAGCCACTGCCCAATCGTCCCCTCGGTCACACTCTCGCCCAGTTGGGGCATTGTTACTTTCGCTACATTCGCCATGTGGTACTCTCCCAGATAGTGGTCAGTGACCAGTGATCAGTGATCAGTTCTTAGTTCTTGGTCCTTAGTAGTCGATGGTTGTCAGTGATCAGTAATCAGCAGTGGGCGAAAGGGTATCTGGTTGACAGAACACAGAAACACTGACCACTGACCACTGACCACTGACCACTGACCACTAATACGCCGCCAGTTGCTTCATCGCCGCCACGATTTTGGCCGTGTTCGGCATAAAGAAGTCTTCCTGGGCGTGGTTATAGGGCATGGACGGCACATCCGGCCCGGTGACGCGGACGATAGGGCCGTCCAGGTACTCAAACACGGCCTCGCTGATCGAGGCCGACACTTCGGCCCCCCAGCCGCCGCTGCGGGTGTCTTCGTAGACGATAATCACCTTGCCGGTCTTCTTGACCGACTCGAGGATCGTCTCGCGGTCCAGGGGCGAGATCGTCTGCACATCAACCACTTCGACCGAGGTACCCTCTTTCGCCATCGCTTCCGCCGCTTCGAGGCAGCGATAGGTCTGGAGGCCCCAGGCGATGGCGGTCATATCGCGGCCTTCGCGGGCCACTTTGCACTTGCCCAGCTCCACGATATAATCACCCTCCGGCACCTCGCCCTTGATCAGCCGGTACGCGCCCTTGTGCTCGAAAAAGAGCACCGGATCGGGGTGGCGGATGGCGGCCTTGAGCAGCCCCTTGGCATCATACGGATTGGAGGGGATGACCACCCACAG
>JBBSAN010000628.1:0-4568 GCA_038252265.1 Chloroflexia bacterium | reverse complement strand
TGGAAGGCTATATGGACGTGCTGATCGCCCACCAGACCGGCCACCCCAACGTGGTCGGCGCGAGCGGCACCGCCCTGACCGAGAAACAGGCGACCATCCTCAAGAAACTGGCCCGGCGGATCGTCCTGGCGCTGGACGCCGACGCGGCGGGCGACCTGGCGGCGCTGAAGGGCGCGGCGGTGCTGGAGGAGGCCACAGGCCGGGTAACGATCCCCATCCTGGGGCCACGCGGCGTGCTGGGTATCGAGCGCCGTTTGGACGCTGAAATCCGCATCATGGCCCTGCCGCGCGGCCAGGATCCCGACGAACTGCTGTTAAGCGATCCCGCCGCCTGGGACCGGCTCCTTGAGGAGGCCAGCCCGGTAGCCGACCACTACATCAATGTGGTCACCGGTGGCCTGGACATGCGCACCTCGCGGGGCAAGCGTGATGCCGTGACCCAACTGGCCCCGCTGATCCGCGCCATTGGTGACCCGGTGGAACGCGCCCACTACATGCAGAAGCTGGCGACACTGACCCAGAGTCCGTTGCTGATTATCGAGCAGGCCGTCTCCCGTGCTTCCGCCCCGCCTGCCCCTTTGCCCCAACCTGGCCTGGAACCCCCCCACCCCGGCGGCGGATCCGCCCGCAATGGGGCCGCCCCGGTGCCGACTGGGGCAACCGCCTTAAACGCCGAAGATCATTTGCTCAGCCTGCTGATTCGCTACCCGCAGGCCATCGGGCTGCCCGACGTGCCCTCCCCGACCCGTTGGGTCCGTAGCGAAAACCGGTTGATTGCCGAGGCATTAGGGACGGCCAACGCCGAAGGTGGCGAGGCCGGGCCAGAAGCAATCACCGAAGCAGCGCGTGTCCGGCTGGATCCCGAGCTACAGGAGCATTTCGACTTCCTGCTGGTCCGGGCCGAGGCCGCCCCGCGCATCCCCCCGTACAAGCTCCAGGCCGAATTGCAACAGCGCACCCAACGCCTGGACGAGTTCAACGACCGCCTGTGGTTGCAGCAGTGCGAGTTCATGATTCAAGAGGCGCTGAATAGCGGCGATACCGACACTATCCAACGTTTGCTGCCGGTACTCGACCAGAAACGGCCCCACTTTCTGACTTACGCCCCCGCCAAAAGTACCGTCTTCCGCGACAGCCGGGATCCGAACCCCGTCTAGGCCTTAACACCAACGCTGGAGGAGCCACCAACCATGCCGAAACGCGATGAGTATTACCGGGACGATGAATTCAGTACCCCTGATGACGACCCACTGGACGTGCTGAGCGAGGACCTGCTGGATCGGGGTGCGACGCTGGAGGAGGCCGAGGACGGGGAGCTAGTGCCCGGCGCGGCGGGGACCAACGGTAGAGCGCCTCGTCTCCTGCACACCCGGTCCCGGCACGAAATCATGGATCCCGATGGCCTCCATGCCGAGGATCTGCCGGGGCTGTTCGCCCGGGGGAAGCAGCAAGGCTTTGTCACCGCCGAAGAAATCTTGCTGATCCAGCCGGAGCCAGAAATGCACCTCGAAGAGGTGGACGAGCTATACGCCGAGCTACTCGACCTCAACATCGAAGTGCTGGACGAGCAAGAACTGCCCGACCCGGCGCTGGGCCATGTGGCGGAGCCGGGCCAGCCCGCCACCATCGACCTGAGCAGCCAACTCGACGGGATCAGCACCGACGACCCGGTACGCATGTACCTGCGCGAGATCGGGCGTGTGCCGCTGCTAACCGCCGACCACGAGGTCGCCCTCGCCAAGCGCATGGAGCGCGGGCTGTTCCTGGAGCAGGTGATCGAGGAATTGGGCGATGGGGGCTTCGCCCCATCCGGGGAAATCATCTGCCTCGACCTCTACCAGCGGCTGCGCCAGCTCTGGCCGCTGGCCGAAGAAGTCTATTGCGCGCACTACGGCGGCACCCTGCCCCCCACCCGGCATGATGTGCTGATCGCGCTGATCCCGGTCAGCCAACTCGATCCCCTGATTATTCGCGGCCTCGCCGAGCGGGGGGCCGTCAGCACCAACCGCGTCGAAGATCACCTGCGGCACACCCTGCTGGTCTTCGAGCTATTGCCGGTCCCCCTGCGGACCCGGGTCAACAACTGGGACTGGCCTGTGGATGGCGACCTGGCGAACCTGCTGAACGCGCTGTCCGACCACCTGTGCCACTGCTGGCAGGATGTGCGGAATGATGCCACCGAGGCCCGCCGCCACCTGACCGAGGCCAACCTGCGGCTGGTGGTCAGCGTTGCCAAGAAGTACATCGGGCGCGGTATGACCATGCTCGATCTGGTGCAAGAGGGCAACATCGGCCTGATCAAGGCGGTCGAGAAGTTCCGCTACACCAAAGGCTTCAAGTTCTCCACCTATGCGACGTGGTGGATCCGCCAGGCGATCACCCGCGCCATCGCCGACCAGGCCCGCACGATCCGCATCCCCGTCCACATGGTCGAGACGATCAACCGCGTGGTCCGCGCCCAGCGGCGCATGGGCCAGGAATTGGGCCGCGAACCCACTAGCGAAGAGTTGGCCCGCGACCTGGGCCTCTCTGCCGACAAAGTGCGCGAAATCTTGAAGATCTCGCAGGAGCCGGTCTCGCTCGAAACCCCGATTGGCGAAGAAGAGGACAGCCACCTGGGCGACTTCATCGAGGACGCCAAAGCGATTGCTCCCGCCGATGCCGCCAGCCACCGCTTGCTCAAGGAGCAGGTGGAGATGGTGCTGGGCCAACTGACCGAGCGCGAACGCCGCGTGCTGGAACTGCGCTTCGGCCTGGGCGATGGCCGCAGCCGCACGCTGGAAGAGGTAGGCCGCGAGTTCGGTGTCACCCGCGAGCGCATCCGCCAGATCGAATCGAAAGCCCTCAAGCGCCTGCGCCACCCCTCCCGCAGCAAGAAGCTGAAGGATTATTTGGAATAGGGGCTGGGGGATGGGGGTTGGGGGTTGGTGATCTTCGCACCAACCCCCATAATCATTAAAGCAGGGAAGTAGGAGGAGAGCCGTGGCGGACGACGCTAGCGTACAGGATCTGCAAGCGTTCGCTAATGATGTACAGCTACAACAGCTTGAGGCAACATTAGCAAGCAGCGCCGTAGAGGATAAAGCTAGTAGCGTGCCGCTACAACAGCTTGAGGCAACATTAGCAAGCAGCGCCGTAGAGGATAAAGCTAGTAGCGTGCAGCAGTTGCGGGCATTTGCTGGCGATGAGCAGTTATACCAGCTTGAGGCGGTGCTAACCAATTTCAACATATTCGAGGCGATAGGAGCCACGCACCGCGAACTGGCACATTCGCATTTTCTGGCCTACTTGCTCGATCCAGAACAGAACCACAGGCTGGGCGATGAATTCCTGAAACGCTTTCTACGCGAGGCCGTGCCTGAACTGTTGGGAGCCGCCTCATTCGAGCAGGTGGTCGTGCGGCGGGAATACAGAAACATCGATATTTTGATTGAGGATACGCAAGCTGAAGCAATCGTTATCATCGAGAACAAGATATGGAGCCCAGAGGGTACAGGGCAGTTAAGCGTCTACTGGAAGGCGATGTCTACAGAGTACCCGACGTGGAGCCGCTTCGGTGTCTATATCACACCAGCGGGTGGACCACCTAGCGATGAGCATTACCGCCCCCTCTCGTATAAGGTGGTCAAGAAGATATTGGAACAGGTGCTGAATGCCAGAAGCGGTCATTTGAACAGTGGAGTTGAACTGGTACTCGAGCATTACATCGACATATTGGGGAGGTTCATCATGGGCAACACCAACGCAGCAGACCTCGCACGACAGTTATACTTCAAACATCGTGCAGCAGTGAAGCTAATGAACCCGAATAACTGGAAGAAGATGATCGAAGGGTACCTGCTGGGCTTGATCAGAGCAGGTGGGCAGCAATTCAAGGAGGCTTGGGCAAGCCCAGAGTACGTAGACTTCCGTGTGGTCGCGTGGGATAACGCCGTAGGCCTGAAGTCAGGCACAAGCAAGAATACAAGCTATAATATGCTCTATTTTACATTTTACAACAATCCTGACTCGTTGACGCTTCACCTGTCGAATGGACCGGATAGCAGCCCGGAGATCCGCAGGCAGATACTGGAACTTGTCGAGCGGACAGGTGCCCCATTCTGCAAACCGAGAAAGGTGGGTAGGAGCCCTAACTGGTACTACAACTGCTACGATAAGCCGTTTCTGACAGAGAAGGATTATAAAGAGTGCTCGGATGAGGAGCTAAAAGCGGTGATCGATGAACAATGGAGACAGTTCGTGGAGCAGGATCTGCCCGCGATCATGAAGGCGTTTGAGCAGGAGGTGTGGTTCTGGCAGGGGACCGAATTAGCGAGCTGATTTCTTAGCTTGATGCTCATGGGTCCCAGATCACCAACCCCCAACCCCCAACCCCCAACCCCCAACCCCATGCAAGCCATTCTTTTCGACCTCGACGGCACCCTGGTCCATAGCCTCGACCTGATCGTCGCCTGCTGGCAGCATACCACCGAGACGCACCTGGGCTACCGCATTCCCCGCGAGACGGTCTTGCCGACGGTGGGGCGACCCCTGCTCAACTGCCTGGACGAGCTAAACCCCGGCCAGGG
>JBBSAN010000627.1:0-4570 GCA_038252265.1 Chloroflexia bacterium | reverse complement strand
CTGACGATCGCGCGGCCCCAACAAGATCCTTCGCTGCGCTCAGGATGACAGGGGTGGACTTTGCAACAGCCGTGGATCTCAGGCAATCAGGGTTGCACGCAACGAGTACCTGTGGTATAATAAGGGTCGCGCCCCGCAGCGGGGTTTGCGCCTATTTGGTCTAATGCAGAGGAGTTTTTTAGCGATGAATCAGTTGCTTGAGAGCGTCACAGCGTCCATGCTGCGGCAAGATCTGCCGGAGTTCGGCCCCGGCGACACCGTGCGCGTCCATGCCAAGGTGGTTGAAGGCACCCGCGAACGTATCCAGGTGTTCGAGGGGACCGTGATGCGTAAACGAGGCGGGGGCATTCAGGAGAATTTCACGGTGCGCCGTATCGCCTCGCACGGTATCGGGGTCGAGCGCACCTTCTTGATCAATTCGCCGCGTATCGACAAAATCGAAGTAGTGCGCCGTGGGGCCGTTCGCCGGGCGCAGCTCTATTACCTGCGTGGGCGCACGGGCAAGGCCGCCCGTATCCGCGAAAAGACCGACTTCTAGGTCGGGTGCGCGTAGCCCCCGCTGCCGCCAGGTCGTGTGGTCGATCCCTTCGGAGATCAACCTGCGGCCTGATCGTATTTCGCCCGGCGCAGGCATAATCGTCGTCTGTAACCTCGTTAGCACACCCGAGATTTAGACGCAGAATCAGAAGCGGTCGGCTCACCAAATGGAGCCGACCGCTTCTGGTTGTTTGTCACAGTCCACAGAATCTTACTGCCCACGGCCTACCGCCTACTCCTTGCGGTTCTGGCGGCGCGCCGACTGCGTATAGTGGATCGCTTTGCGCTTGAGCGCATCGAACCCCTGCGCCGCGTCGGTGCTCTCCTGTTGCAGCGCCTGCACTTCCGCCCGCGCCACCGGCGAGGCCGGGGCTACCACCCCCAGGTAAGCTGCCGCGTTCGCCAGGGTGGCAGCACTCTGGGCGTACTGCCCGGCGGCATCGTAGCGCAACGCCTCTTCGCGGGCCAGTGCTACTTCGAGCAGCGCGGCTTCTTCCGTCACCGAGGAGTCGGGCGTTTCGCCCGCGCATTCGGCGGAAGGGGCGATGGTCAACATGGCTTCGCTGTTCCGCGCCGTACGTGTCTCGCCGCTCTCCACCTCGAGGTAGCTCACTCCGGCGATCAGCGGCAGGCGCGTGCTCACCTCGCCGGGCCGCACGGTCAGCTTGAAGACCAGCGTCCGCACCTCCCCGGCGATCATGTCGTCCAGCCGTACATTCATCCCCGCGCTGGTGCGGTCCACCTCAAAGGTGTTCAGCAGCCGGGCTTCCACGCCGGGCGGCAGTTCCAGCTCCAGCGTCACGCGCCGGGCGCTGGTCGACAGCACTTCGCCCAGTTCCCGGTGGAGGAAATCGGGGATCTGGCGGGCCTCTTCGATAAAGTAGAAGTGCCCACCGCCCTTGATCGCCATCCGTTCCAGCAGGTCTTCGTTGAAGTCGGCCCCGATACCCATCGTCGTCGTGCTGACCCCGCGCTGGCGTAGTTCGGTGGCGTGGTGGGCCAGTTCGTCCGGCTCGGTGATGCCGACGTTCGCCAGCCCGTCGCTGAGCAGCACCGCCCGGCTGAGGTAGTTCGCCTCGTGGAGATGGTTTGCCACCTCCTGTGCCCCGGTCAGCCAGCCGCCGCCCAGGTTGGTGCTGCCCCCGCTACGGATCGTCCGCACCTCGCCGATCATCTGGTTCTTCACTTCGGGGGTCAGCACCCGGCTGGGGGCCACCACCCGCACTTCGTCGTCATAGGCGATCACCGCCGCCCGATCCGCGCTGGTCAGGTTCCGCAGGCAGAAGATCGCCGCCTCTTTCGCTTTTTCCAGTTTGCTCCCGCTCATCGAGCCGCTGCGGTCAATGACCAGGGCCAGGTTCAGCGGCAGGCGCTTGGTGGTGCCGGTGCTGTCGGGGGCCTGCACCTGCACCCGCAGGTAGCGTTCGCTGGTAGTCGTGCCCGGCACCAGCCGCCGGTCGAGGTGGGCTAAAATCCGCATCATCAGGATTCCTCCGCTGCTTTCTCTGGAACCTGGTCCAGAATGTGGGTAGCGGCCTGGACCAGCCGCTCCACGATGTCGTTAAACCGGGCGTCATCGGTGATGGTGTAATGCAATTCAATGCCCGGTGCCAGGGTAATACGCTGCCACTGTTCGCTTTGCCCCGGCGTGGGCCGTTCGGTGGCGGGCGGGAGCCATTGCGGCGGCGCGGGTACAATCGGTGTGATCGACCGCGATGGCGCGGGAGGCGTCGGCTCCCACTGCGGGCCGGGATAGCCCGGATAGGCCGGAGGCGGGGTGCTCGGAAGGGGCGGCGGGCTGCCCGGCAACATCGGCAGCCAGGGCGGTTCCGCCGGAGCGGGGATCGCCGGGGCTGCCGGGAAGGCCGGGTTTGGTGCGGTTGGGGCGGGCGAAGTCGGCGCGATCGGGAGATAGGGCGGCGGGATTGGCGGCGGTGGGGCGCTCGCCTTCTTCATCTGCTCGCGGGCGGTGGCCTGCCGCAGCACCCCGGCGATATAGTCCGCCGCCGGTTCGAGCGTCTCGCTCTTGGTCTGTTCGAGTGCGCCGGGGTGCTGGCTCACCAACGCCTCCACCTGCTCCAGGCTCAGGCGCTGCATCATGTCGCGGATCTCTTCCAGCGGCAGATACTGCTCCTTCAAGCGCCGGATCAGCGCCAATCGTCGCACATGCTCGTCGGTGTACTCTGCCGGGCGGCCCCGCTCCGGCGGCGGCAACACCCCTTGCTCCACATAGTACCGGATCGTCCGCTCGGTCACGCCCGCCTGGTCGGCCAGTTCGCTGATGGTCATCGCTATCCTCCAGTCTTACGTCGTACTGTCATTATACCAGTATTACGTAATACTGTCAATAGAGTGCGGGGAGAGAAATCAAAAGTCAGAAAACAGAAGTCCAAAGGCACTCTCGTAGCGATCCCCGCGCTGGCAATAATCCGGTTATATATGCCGCTGATCCCTGATTTCTCGTTCTTGCTTTGTCAAAATCGCCACCCTGCGGTATAATAGGGGCGCACCTCTGATCGACGTTCTTCGCGGGAAGAATGTTCCGGGCCCGTAGCTCAACGGCAGAGCATCTGACTTTTAATCAGGGGGTTCTGGGTTCGAATCCCAGCGGGCTCACCCAATTGTGTTTTGTGCGTGTCAGCAGTATCTAACTGGACAGATGGCCTTGTAGGCAGTTAGTTACACCGAGTGACGACACTCTGACTGGACAAAATACGTGAAGACACAAAACACCACATCCGCGCTGGGGCAGGACAATCTAATCGGGAGTTATAAGCTCCTCGCGCCCAGTTTCGTGCGCGCGTTACGCGCTGAAAACAAGTCACCCCGTACAATTCAAAGTTACCTGGAGGCGCTGAACTTATTCTGCGCCTTTTTGGTTGATCGCGGAATGCCCACGGATGTGGCCGCTACCACCCGCGAACACGTCCAAGAATTCATCGCTGACTTGTTCACCCGCATCAACCCGCGTAGTGGGCAGCCCATGCGCCCCGCGACCGCCTCCAACCGCTACAAGTCGTTACAGAGCTTCTTCAAGTGGTGTGTCGAAGAAGGCGAGATCTCCCGCTCGCCGATGGAGAAGATGCGACCACCGGCCATCCCTGAAGAGCCACCCCCAATCATCTCCGAAGACGATCTTCGCAAGCTGCTGAGGACCTGCGAGGGGAAGGACTTCTACTCCCGTCGGGATATGGCGATCCTGCGGCTGCTGATTGATACCGGAATGCGGCGCGCGGAAATAGCCAACCTCAAGGTTGAGGACATTGACTGGGACAACAACACGGCGATTGTACTCGGCAAAGGCAAGCGCCCGCGTGCCTGTCCCTTCGGGAAGAAGACCGCACAGGCGCTCGACCGCTACCTGCGTTCGCGGGCGTCCTATGCCTCGGCGGACCTTCCGAGTCTGTGGCTAGGTATGATGGGTGCGATGACCCCATCGGGGATCTATCAAGTAGTGCAGAATCGCGCGGCAGAGGCCGGACTGGAGCATGTGCATACGCATCTCTTCCGCCACACATTCGCTCATAGTTGGCTGCTGGAAGGGGGGCAGGAAGGCGACCTGATGCGCCTGGCCGGGTGGAAGTCGCGGACCATGCTGCAACGCTATGGGGCCAGCGCCGCCGACGAGCGCGCCCGCGAGGCTCACCGCAAGCTGTCGCCGGGAGATCGTCTATAGTTGGTGGTCATTGAAGGAGGGACTTTGATGAATGCTGTGGTCCGCCATCTGGTAACACGTTCTCGCCTGTTAGTCAGTCTCGAAGTTGGAGTTGCTGACTTCCTTTGCAGTATGACGGGGTCAATACTCCTGCTTGCGATCACGGGACAAGGCAACATCTCTAAGGCGCTGGCCGATGCGGAACTTAACGGCGTAATATGTGCAGTCGTTTGGTTCCTGCTTGCACCGCTGATCATTGCGACAGAGCTAACCGCCGCACAGGAATGGACACCGCCTCGCAACTGGGCGAACTATACCGGCGGGACTTCTCGAAAGCATCAGGCGAAGGTTCACTATATTTGGGCCACGCCGCTGCTT
>JBBSAN010000626.1:0-4580 GCA_038252265.1 Chloroflexia bacterium | reverse complement strand
TGGCCCGCTGGCGGCGGTCGGCTTTCGGCACGTTCATAATCTCCAGCGGCAGTTCGACGTTCTGGATCACCGTGCGCCAGTCATACAACACCGGGGCCTGGGGGACGAGGCCGTAATCGCGGTTGCGCCGGGCTTCGCCGGGGGTCTTGCCGCCGATCTGGATGTGGCCGGCGGTGGGCTGCATCAGGTCGCCGATCAAGCGCAGGAGAGTCGTCTTGCCGCAGCCGCTGGGGCCGATCAGCGAGACGAATTCGCCGGGGGCGATATCGAGCGTGACCTCGGTCAGGGCGAGGACGGGCTGGCCGCCGCTGCCGCTGTAGCGCATGGCAACGTCGTGGAGGCTGATGGCGGGGATGGCGGGGCGGGTTTGGGTGTCCACGGGTGATCCTGATGCGTATTGCGTATTGCGTATTGCGTATTGCGTATTGCGTATTGGGATGATTAACCTTGACTACTCGTCACGGCCTACTGCTTACTGCCGACTACGGGCGGGCTGTTGGGGCATAGGATACCATAAAATGGCGGTTTGTGCTACCGGGGTACAGCGATCTCAGCACGCCAGAAGGGTGCCGATGAGCAGGCCAATGGCGAGATCTGCGCCGGAGGTATGGCCGATGGTGAAGAGTTGGCGGGCAGGGGCGGGGATCGCCGCAGGGTCGCCTGCCAGGAGGGCGGTGCCGAGGGCCATCGCCGGGGCGTAGAGGCAGCCGTCGGCGGCGTGGGCCAGGAGGCGGGTGCTGAGGCGAGTGGTCTGGTGGGGGGCGGCGGCCTGGACGGCGGCGATCAGGGTGGTGATCGGCTCCGGCGGCAGGGCGCCGAGGCGGGCCTGCCAGTGGAGGGCGGCGAGGAGGCCCATGAGGATGTCGTCGCCGGAGGGGGTGAGGCCGGGTCCCAGGCCGAGGAGGCGGACAGCGGCCTCGGCCACAGCGGCGGGTTCGCCTCCAAGCCAGGCAGTGTGGAGGGTGGTGAGGTGGGTTAGCAGGCGGCGTTGGATGGGGTCAAGGGATTTTGGATTTGGGATTTGGGATTTTGGATTGGAGCTTAGTTCGTCTCCAAAATCCAAAATCCAAAATCCAAAATTGTGATAGGCGAGTTCAGCGGCCAGAGTGTGGGCGGCGGCGGTGCGGGCGTCGGCGGGGGCGATGTGGGCGGGCAGGATGGGGGTCCAGGCGGCGGCCTGTGCCCAGGTGACACGTACAGTGCCAGCGATTTCTAGTGCGGCGGGAGTGGCCTGGAACGGGGCACCCTGTTGGTCGCGGAGCGGGTGCAACAGGGCGGAGAGGTCGGGGACGCGGAGGGTGAGAGGGCCATCGGGGGCGTCGGGGCCGACGATGTTGATGACATATCCCTCATCAGCTTCGAGATAGAGTGCATTGCGGAGGACGGCCAGAACGTGCCCTTGCGTGGCAACCTGACGCAGGGCAGCGGCTTCGGGGCCGAGGCTCAAGGCGGGAAGTGAGCGCAGCGGGGGCATGGGTGGCCTGGGCGGGTGAGGGTTATTCGTCGTTGCCGGGGCGGGTGGCCCGTTTGTCGTACTTGACGACCGCGCGATGGTAGGCCTCGGCCAGCAACGGCTCGATCACGGTCTCGAATGTGGCCGCGCTGGGGCTGAGGATGCTGACCCAGTATTGCCGCGCGTAGACCGGGTGGGGGAGGAGCTGATCGAGGACGGTGTAATCGCGGCTGGTATCAATCACCCCGCTGGGGCCGGTGCGCGGCGGTTGCGCGCCGAATAATATGCGGTAGGTGGCCCTGCCGATGCCGATATTGAGGCGGAAGATGCCGGGGCGGTTCAGTTGCGAAACGTTGTCATAATCGTCATCCTGGCTCTTGAGGCTGGCGAAATAAATCTCGTCCGGCTCCGGGCGATCTGGGTTGTAGTAGAAGAAGGTGTCGCCCCAGGCGACAACGGGATGCACATCCGCGAAGGTGTCGGTGATGTATTGGCTGATCACGTCTTCGGTCATGCTGAGGCCTCCTCTGGCAGGGTGGCGGCGAGGGCGCGCAGGGCCTCGGTGAAGCAGGTCATCGGCGGGTGGACGAGGCCCGCGCCGACCTGGCCGATTCCGGCTTGCTTATGGGCGATGCCGGTGTTGATGATCGGCAGGATGTTGGTGTCCACCACCTTACGCACGTCGATGCCGGTGGGGGTGCCGGCGAAGCCGAGCGGGGGCAGGGTCCAGCTTTCGTTGCGGGTCAGGGTGATCGTGTACATGGCCTCGGTGTAGGCCACGGCGTCGGCGGGAGTGCCACCGACGACCTTGACCACGGCGGGGGCACCAGCCATGGCGAAGCCGCCCAGCCCGGCGGTCTCGGTGATGGCGCTGTCGCCGATGTCGCCCGCCGCGTCGTCCTGGCTGTAGCCGGGCAGGTAGAGGCCCTGGGGGAACCCGGCAGGGCCGGTGAACCAGCGGTCGCCGGTGCCGCTGACGCGGATGCCGAATTCGACCCCGTTGCGGGCCATCGTCGTGACCACGGTCGAATCGGGGATGCCGTGCCCGGCGGCCAGCATCGCTTTGCAGGCGGCCATCGCCAGATTGAGGAAGAAATAGTTGTTGGCGGCGATAGGGTCGAGGGCTGAGGCGACCCGTTCGCGGTCGTCCAGGGCGCGGATCAGGGCGGGCGCGAGGGCTTTGAACAGCAGGCTGGTGGCGGCGATGTGGCGGTTGTGGCATTCGTCGCCCATTTGCAGCGCCTGAGCGATCAGCGGCTTGACCGGGAGACCGCCCAGGTGGCGGATGCCGATCTGGAGCGTCGGGCCGAGCACGTCGCACATCCAGCGGAGGCGGGCCAGCACTTCGGGGGCGAACGCGCCGTAGCGCAGCACCTTGCCCATGCCCTCGTTCAGCGAGGAATAGGCCAGGTTATCGCCTGCCGCGTTGCGAACGACATACATGGGCATGGAGGGCGAGACCAGCCCGGCCATCGGGCCGACGGCGTTGTAGTGGTGGCAAGGGGCGAAGCGCACCCCGCCCCCGGCGGCCAGGGCGCGGGCGGCGGCTTCGTCGGCGGCCCAGCCTTCGAGCAGGATCGCGCCGATGACCGCGCCCTGCATGGGGCCGCACATCCGCTCCCAGCCTATCGGCGGTCCGGCGTGGAAGAGCAAGCGGTCGTCCATCTCCGGCCAGATCTCGCGGGCGGGGCGCACGTCTTCCCAGACCGGGTCGGCGGCGAGGATGCGGCGCAGGGCTTCGGCGTTGGCGGCGGCAATGCGCGCACCGCGGCTGCCGGGGGCGTCATCGTCGGCCAACGCGCCCAGGATCGCGCCCAACTCCGGGTCGCCCCCGGCAGGCGGCTGCCAGTCCACATGGAGGTGGGGCGCACCAACGGCGGTCAGGGTGTCGGCAAAGGTGCGGACGCCGACGTTGAGCACGCGGGGGCCGTTGTGGAGGAGGGCGGCGATGGGGTCGGGGGGGGTCATGATCGGTCCTTTCAGAAGGAGTAGCCGCTGCCGCTCAGCGGGCGGGTTTCGGCGGGGGTTTGCTGGTCTTGCCCCTTGCGCCGGGCGGCTTCGATGATGCGGTAGACTTCGGCGGCGCGATCCACGGCGACGAAGGCGGGCGGCTGGGCGTTGCCCCGGCTGGACCAGCCGCCACCCACGACCATCCCGCCGAACCAGGCCCCGCCGCCCATCATGCTCTGCATCGGGCCGCCGGGGGCGAAGGTGATCGTGCCGCGCCCGTTGCTCTGCTCGGTGAGTTGCAAATAGGGCAGGGTCAGGAGGTCAATGCTGACGAACTGGCGGTTGAATAGGCCCGACTGGATGAGGATGCGGTGATTGGTGACCGCATAGAAGGTGCGGCCTGCGTCCCGCGCCGTGACCAGATAGCGCCCGATGGTCATGTAGAAGCCGACCAGCAGGAAGGGGATGCCCCACAGCCAGAAGAAGATCGGGGCACCCGCCGTGATGACGCTGCTTTCCCAGACGATGGCGAACCCGAACCAGAGGATCGAGAAGGGCAGCGTGAACCAGATGCCCCGGAACATGTAGCTGCGGGCGTTGGGCTGGCCGCTCCAAAGGAGGCTTTCGCCCGAGTCCAGGCGGTCCAGCAAGGGAGTGTAGGTGCTGTCGGTGTAGCTCATAGTGAAATGTGAACTCGTATTGCGTATTGCGTATTGCGTATTGCGTATTGCGTAATTCTGATCCCCCATATTCAGCACTCAGCACTCAGCACTCAGCACTCAGCACTCAGCACTCAGCACTCAGCACTCAGCACTCGGAGGGCGAGGCGGGCGGCGGCGGCGTTGCTGGGGGCGAGGAGGACCCCGGCGGCGGCGAGTTGGGCTTGCTGGGCGCTCAGCCGCTGGGGGTCGGCTTCGGTGCCGCAGACGGAGGCGACGCTGGCGAGGGGGCGGCCTGCGGCTTGGGCGGTGGCTGTGGCGGCGCGGATGGCGTCGGCCAGGACGCGGGCCGGGTCGGGATGCGCGCCGTAGCCCAGGACGACGTCGAGGAGGATGACTCTGGTGGTGGGGTCGGCGGCTTCGCGGCGGATGCGGTCGGCGCGGACGGAGAGATCGATCATCGGGTGGGGGCGGCCCACGGTGAACTCGTCGGCCCCCAGGTCGAGTACGGTATGTTC
>JBBSAN010000625.1:0-4582 GCA_038252265.1 Chloroflexia bacterium | reverse complement strand
GTCAGTGGTTGGTGGTTGGGTTAGCAGATCCGCTTTGTTAAACCTCGATCTACTGACCACTGACCACTGACCACTGACCACTACTTAAACGTCTCGTCAATCTCGCCGGTCAGGCCGCCGAGGGTCAGGGTCGAATCGTCGCCGACGTTGAGCGCGGTGAAGCCGCCTTCGACCCGCGCCCGTTCGCCAATGATCGAATTGGTCAGGGTGGCGCGGTGGACCTGGGCTTTGTTGTCGAGGATGCTGTCGCGCACCACCGAGTCGCTGATCGTCACATCGGCGCTGATGCTGGCGTAGGGGCCGACCACCGACCGCTCCAACGTGGCGCTGGGGTCGATGTAGACCGGCGGCACGATCAGGCTGCTGCCCTGGAGATAGGGGGTGGTGTCGTGCCCCTCGGCCATGTGGCGCAGGAAATAGCGATTGGTGTGCAGGGTGGCCGCGATGGTCCCCGTATCCTCCCAGACCGTCACCGGGAAGACGCGCAGCTTCGCCCCATGCTCGACCATGATCTGGATCGCATCGGCCAGGAAATATTCGTTCTTCAGCGTGATGTTGCGCTCGATCTGCTCTTGAATCGCCCCGAAAAGCTGGCGCGAGTCTTTGAAATAATAGAGGCCGACCACGGCCAGGTTCGACTCCGGGTCCTGGGGTTTCTCGACCATACGGCGGATGTAGCCGTCTTTGTCGGGCACGGCGATGCCGAAGCGGCTGGGATCAGGCACCTCTTTGACGAAGCCTGCGCCGTCGGCGTCGTCCAGATGGAGGAGCACACTGAAATCGGCCACAAAGAGCGTGTCGGAGAAGATGACGAAGACATCGCTGCCGGGGGTGATGTACGGCTCGGTCAGGGCCACGGCGGGCGATTGGCCGTTGGCAACCTTTTGCTCCACCATCACCGCGTCATAGGGATAGTGCGCCTTCACATAATCCAGCAACATCTCGCCCCGCTGGCCGGTGATCAGCACCACCCGGTCAATCGGCAACCCGGCCAGGGCATCCAGGATATGGGCGATGGACGGCTTCCCGGCCACCGGCACCAGCGGCTTGGGCTTGCTGTGGGTGTGTGGGCGCATCCGCGTGCCCAGCCCCGCCGCAGGGATAATCAGTTGCATAGCGACTCCTCTGTTACAGCCTTGCGTATTGCCTATTGCGTATTACGTCGTTATTACGCAATACGCAATACGCAGTACGTCGTTCGTACCCGGCCTATTATACGCTTGATCGGCGGGGACCTGCAATAGCGGACAGGCCCGAATCAGGCCACGGCTAACCCGCACATTTAGGCAGGTTCTACGTTGTATAGTGCGATTGTCCATCCGTCGATAGCGGGCCGCCGTCCGGCGACCCTTGCAGGCAAAGGAGCCTCTTATGCCTCGTGATCTTACGCTCGGCAACGGTGCCCTGCTGATCAACTTCGATCCGGCCTACCAGTTGCGCGATGTGTATTACCCCCGTGTGGGTATGGAAAACCAGACGGCGGGCCACCCCTGCCGCTTTGGCATCTGGGTCGATGGTCAGTTCAGTTGGACCACCGATGCCAGTTGGGAGCGCACCCTCCAGTATAAGCACGACACGCTCGTGACCGATGTCCACCTGACGAACGCGACGCTGGGGATCACCCTGCAATGCAACGACACGGTGGACTTCCACGAGAACGTGCTGCTGCGGCGCTGCCAGGTGATCAACCACCATCCCTTCCCCCGCGAAGTGCGCCTGTTCTACCACCACGACTTCCACCTCTACAGTAACGATGTCGGGGATACGGCCTATTTTGACCCGCACACCAACACGGTGATCCATTACAAACGGGATCGCTACGTCCTGATCAATGGCGGCGTGCTCGTCACCGACCCGAACAACCCGCAGGCCGTCCCCACCTTCAAGCAGGGCTTTGCCGGGTGGGCCACCGGAAAGAAGGAGGTGCCCGGCTCAGAGGGCACCTGGCGCGATGCCGAAGACGGCGTGCTAGGGGAGAACCCGATTGCCCAGGGATCGGTCGATTCGACCGTCCAGATCAATCTCACTGTGCCGCCCAGCAGCCCCCCCGACACCCCGCCCGCCGCCGATGCCCCCGCGGCAGGGGGCGGGGCGGCGACAGCCTTCGTCTGGATCTGCCTGGCCGAGGCGTACCGGCGGGTCGAAAAGCTGAACCAGCATGTGCTGGATAAGACGCCGATGGCGCTGCTGAGCCGCACCCACGACTACTGGCATTTGTGGGCCAACGAGCAAGACTACGATTATGACGACCTGCCCGACCGGTTGGTGGACCTGTTCAAGCGCAGCCTGCTGGTGGTCCGCACGCAGATCGACAACGGCGGGGCCGTGATCGCCTCCAACGACAGCGACGTGGTGACTTATGGGCAGGATACTTATTCCTACATGTGGCCCCGCGACGGCGCGCTGGTTACCTATGCGCTGATCCTGGCCGGTTATCGCACCACGGTCCACCATTTCTTCGATTTCTGTTCGCAGGTGATCAGCGATGACGGCTACTTCTTGCACAAATACAACCCCAACGGCAGCCTGGCCTCGTCGTGGCATCCCTGGGAAGTAGACGGCAAGCCGCAGTTACCGATTCAGGAGGACGAGACGGCGCTGGTGGTCAGCGCCCTGTGGCAGTGGTTCAAGCACGCCCGCAATGTGGAGGATATCAAGCCCTGGTATCGCCCGCTGATCATCGCCACCGCCGAATTCATGACCGACTACCGCGATAAGGAGACGGGGCTGCCGCAGGAGAGCTATGATCTGTGGGAGGAGCGGCGCGGCGTGCTGGCCTGGACGGTGGGAACCGTCTACGCCGGGTTGAACGGTGCGGCCAATTTTGCCGACGCGTTCGGTGAAACCGCCGACGGGGCGCGCTACCGGGCGGCGGCCAACGAAATCAAAGCTGCTGTCGAACGCTATATGTACCACAACGAGTTGGGGCGTTTCGTGCGAATGGTGACTTGTCAGGCGGACGGCACGATGGCGCAAGACCTGACCCTCGATTCGAGCATGATCGGTCTCTTTTATTTCGGCATGTTCCCCGCCGATGACCCGCGCATCATCCGCACGATGGAGGCGATCCGCGACAAGCTTTGGGTGCAGACGGCGGTCGGGGGCATGGCCCGCTATGAGAATGACCATTACCAGCAGCAGAGCGATGAGGTGCCGGGCAACCCCTGGTTTATCTGCACGCTGTGGCTGGCCCAGTGGTTGATCGCCAAAGCCTGCACCGAGGCCGAGCTGACCGAGGCGCTCCCGCTAATGGAATGGGTCGCCGACCGCGCCCTACCCAGCGGTATCCTGGCCGAGCAGGTTCATCCGTTCACCGGGGCACCCCTCTCAGTGTCGCCGCTGACCTGGAGCCATGCCACCTATATCGCCACTGTGGTAGAATACCTGGACAAGAAAGCGGAGTTGAGCGCCGACCCGGCGACCGGCACGCCGCTCTACTTCCGCGAGCGCCGCAGCATTCGCACGCAGCACCAGCACCACGCGACGATCAAGAAAATCGGGGTGGCGACTCCACCCCGGCCCGAAGATCCCCAGACCTGATCCGTGGCAAGGCGGCCCGCCCTATCTGACCGGTGTAGCCCTTTGCCTGCTGCTTGTTCGTGAGGCATCGAAAGGGGGCTGTTATGCAGCGGTTACGCATCGCCAGCACGATGCTGGAATTGCGCCAGGGCGATATCACCCAGGTGGCGGCGGATGCCATCGTCAATGCGGCCAACAGCGCCCTGGCCGGGGGCGGGGGCGTGGATGGGGCGATCCACCGGGCGGGCGGGCCTTCGATCATGGAAGAGTGCCGCCGCCTGGGGGGTTGCCCCACCGGCAGCGCGGTACTGACCGGCGCGGGCCTGCTCCCGGCCAAACACGTCATCCACGCCGTCGCCCCGATCTATAGTGGCCGCCACGAGGGTCACGACGCGCAGCTCTTGCGTAGTGCCTACGCCACCAGCCTGCGCCTGGCCGAGAGCGTGGGGGCCACCACCATCGCCTTCCCCTCGCTGGGCACGGGAGCCTATGGCTACCCGCTCCAACTGGCCGCCCCCATCGCCCTGGGCACCGTCGCCGATCACCTCTGGGCGGGCAGCGGCCTGGCCGAGGTGATCTTCGTCCTCTTCTCCGCCCACAGTTACACCATCTACGCCCAGGTCCTCAAGCAAATGGCGGCGGCGGGCGGGGAATAGCCGCGCATCGTAAGCCCCGGCAGAGGGCGGCAGACGGTAGCCCACAGTAGGACTGTGGGACCCAGGTCGTCCTCAATCGTAAGCCCCGGAGGGGCGACAGAACACGCAGGTGGTCAAACCAGCCCTGTTTTCTGTCGCCCCTACCGGGGCTTGTATCGAGGGTATGCCTACCGCACGGCTTGCGCCGTGGGCTATCGTCTGTCGCCCCCTCCGGGGCTTGTTGTGCGGTCCCCCTCTTGTGGCGGCTACTCTACCCCTCCACCCAGCGCACTTTGTCGGCGATGGGGCGGCGCTGCCCGTGGGGCCAGGCCCCGGCAGGGGTGCCCAGGTAGAGAAAGCCGAGCAGTTGGGCCGGGGGCACTAGGCCGACGACCTGGGCAGTGTGCGGGTGGACGGCGGTCAGGCCG
>JBBSAN010000624.1:0-4584 GCA_038252265.1 Chloroflexia bacterium | reverse complement strand
GGCTTACCAGAGTTATGAATGGATCTCAAGGTAGCCCGTTGACAGGATGCGCGCTCCCGCCTATACTGAGGCGGATAATCTAACGTCTGCCGTCTGACTTCTGCGTTCTAGCCGCTGCCCACATACCGTCTGCCCGGTGAACCATCCAACCTACACATTCCAAGGGGTTGACTTATGACTACCATCAGCGATTCGTTGCTCACCGAGGAGCAAGATGTTCTAACCGAACTTGGCGCGTTTTTGCGGATTCCCTCGGTCAGCACACTGGCGACCCACGCGGGCGATATTCAGCAGGCCGCGCAATGGGTGGCCGACTACCTGACCCATGCGGGCCTGGAGCATACCCGGATCATCCCCACCGATCGGCATCCGCTGGTCTATGCCGACTGGCTCCATGCCCCCGGCCAGCCGACGCTGCTGATCTACGGCCACTACGATGTGCAGCCGCCCGATCCGTTGGACGCCTGGCACAGCCCGCCGTTCGAGCCGACCCTGCGCGACGGCAACCTCTACGCCCGCGGGGCCGCCGACGATAAAGGACAGATCTATGTCCACATGAAAGCGGTGGCGCGGCTGCTCCAGCGTGACGGCACTCTGCCGATCAACGTCCGCTTTTTGATCGAGGGGGAAGAGGAGATCGGCAGCCGGGGCCTCACCGCGTATGTCCAGGCCCAGGCCGACACGCTCGGCTGCGACGCCGTGCTGATCAGCGACAGCCCCATGTTTGCCGACGGGCAACCGGCGTTGACGCTGGGCCTGCGCGGCTCGGTGAGCGCGGTTGTCAGCGTGCAGACCGTCCACCAGGATCTCCATTCGGGCCTCCACGGCGGCGCGGCTCCCAACGCGATCCATGCGCTGGCCCATATCATCGCCGGGTTGAGCGACCGCCAGGGGCAGATCCAGATCCCCGATCATTTCCAGGCGGTGCGCCCGCTCTCGACCACGGAACGCGCGCAGTGGGCGACATTGCCGTTCGAGGAAGCGCAGTATCAGGCGGAGATCGGGGCGAGCGGGCTGATCGGCGAGGCGGACTACGGGGTGCTGGAGCGCCAGTGGGCGCGGCCCACGCTGGATGTGACCGGCATTACCGGTGGCTTCACCGGCGACGGCTTCAAGACGATCATCCCGGCGCGGGCGCAGGCCTCGATCAGCCTGCGTCTGGTGCCCGACCAGGACCCGGCCACGGTCGCCCGTGCGTTGGAGCAGACCGTGCAGGCGTTGTGTCCGCCGTGGGCCACCGCCAGCGTCGAGGCGCTGGATGGGGCACCAGCGGTGCTGGTCGAACCGGGCACGCCCATACTTCAGCTGGCGGCGGCGGCCCTGTTCGATGCGTTCGGCACGGAGCCGGTGCTGATGCGGATGGGGGGTTCGATCCCGATTGTGTCGCTGTTCACCCAGGCGCTCGATGCGCCCTGTGTGCTGATGGGGCTGGGGCTGCCGGATGACAACCTCCACGGCCCGAATGAGAAGATGAAGCTGGACAACATCGTGCGGGGCATCGTCGCCTCTACCAGTTTTATGCGGCGGCTGCGCCAGTAGCGGCGGGGTGTGCAATACGGGCATCTATCACCCAAGGCGATCTTCGATCTCCCAGGCGTGATCGAGCACATGCCAGGCTACGCGCCGGACAAAGTAGCGGGGGGGCCAGCGCACACCGCCGCGCGGCCCTCGCGCGGCGATCTCACCGTGGGCGGCTGCGATCAGCCCGCTCAGGATCGCCTGCCGGGTGTGTTCCAGGGCCGTGCGCCCATCTGCCCCTTCTGGCGTCGTTAGTTTCCAGCCCAGTGCCGACAGGTAGCCGCCATCCGCACCCACGATGTGCTGGATGATCTTATCTGCGTCGCGGCCCCCACCGCGCGGCCCCTGGCGCAACTCCTGGCCGCTGGCCGCCGTTAGCGCCGTATCCAACGCGCCCCAGCACGCCTGCAATAGCGTCCAGTAGCGCTTTAGCTCCGTGTCATCCACCGGCTCCGTGTCGCTGGACGGGACCTCGCCGGGCGCGCCAAAATCGGTGGTCGTGGTGCCTTCCAGCCTTTCGACGATGGTGAAGGCCGTGACCTCGGCGGGCGCATGGAACCCCAGGTGCGCGGCGCGGAGAAGTTGGGCATAACGCGGCCCATACTCGCAGAGGGCTTGCAAGGCCGATTCTTCGTCGCGCCCGCTCCGGCACCAGCCCGGCCAATCAATGGCCCCGGCGAACGTGCGCTTCTTCCCGACTTCGAGGTATACCTCTATCTGGTGCGATGCTTGCGCCATCCACGCCACCTCCCTTCATTTTAGAGGAGCCGCCTATGGCGGCAACTGGCAATCAGGGTGTAGTATACAGGAAACCGCTCCTGATTCAAGAGATTTGGAATAGTACCCCGCTGTTCCTCTAGAATTTGCTTCCGGCTTCCGGCCCTCTGGCCTGATATTTGCCTGTACGATCATTGTCCCTATAATACGATCTGTTTGGGAATCAGAAAGCGGAAATGTGTGAAGTGCTTCTAGTGAAAGGAGAATGAGATGGCGACGAAAGAACCGACCGCCGAGGCGCTGCCTAGCGCCGTCGAGAATACGACCCCGATCCCCCTGGCGGACGTTCTGGGGCGGATAGAAGGGGACCGGATGACCCACTGGCTGACGACGGTGCGGCCCGACGGGCGGCCCCACGTTGTGCCGGTGGGCGTGGTCTGGCACGAAGGTGCCCTCTATTTCACCACCGGCCAGAACACCCGCAAGGAGCAGAACATCGCTCACAACGCGTACTGCGCCATCGCCTTTGATGTGCCAGGGTTCGATGTGGTGGTTGAAGGCCACGCGGCGAAGGTGACCGACGCGGCGACCCTCCAGCAGGTGGCCGAGGTGTACAATGCCGATGGATGGCCGGCCACCGTAGGCGATGGGGCTTTTGATGCGCCCTTTAGCGCACCGACCACCGGTCCGGCCCCGTATACGGTGTATGAAATAACGCCCACAACCGGCTTCGCCTTCGGCAACACCAAGGAAACGGTCAGCCGGTGTACCCGTTACCGCTTTTAGTGAGGAGTGCAAATATGGCTAGGCAAGAACCCGTGGCGGAACTACAGCCCCAATTCAGTAGCGCGGGCGCGACCGCGATCTCCTGGGCGACGGCGCGTGCGCAACTGGAAGGGGCCGAAATCTACTGGTTGACGACGGTGCGGCCCGATGGGCGGCCTCACGTCACGTCGTTGATCGCCGTCTGGCTGGAGGGCGTCCTATACTTCTGCACCGGCCCCGGTGAACGTAAAGCCCAGAACCTCGCGCACAACCCGCAGATCGCCCTCACAACCGGTTGTAACGTCATGGAAGGGCTGGATCTGGTGGTCGAAGGTGACGCAGTGCGGGTGAGCGACGCAACCCAACTCCAGCGCGTGGCCGACCGATATGCGGTGAAGTACGACGGCTGGCACTTTACCGTGCGTGACGGAGCTTTCTATGGCGACGGAGGCCGCGCCCTGGTCTACGAAGTAGCCCCGACGACCGTCTTCGGCTTCGGCAAGGGCGAAACGTTCAGCCAGACTCGTTGGCGCTTCTAGCCCGGCGGCAGTAGGCATACCCTGGTACGGGGCGTACCACGCATGTGACGCTGATGCACCGCGCCGAGTGGCTGGTCTCGATGATCAACAGCTTTCTCGACGCGTCGGTGCCTGAGGGCCGGTGATTCGATCGTCGGGGCCATCGTGAGTAACGGAGCGAGAACACAGGAGCACCGCCGCTACCGGCGGTGCTCCTGTGTTCGGGTCTGCGGATTAGCAGTCGGGTGGCGGTTCAAGCCTCCCGGTCGATGGTCAACTGCAAAAAGTGGGTTGCGCACGAGATGCAGGGGTCGTAATTGCGGATCACCTGCTCACAGCGCCAGGTCAGTTCCGGCAGATCCATGTCCAGGTGTGCCCCGACGTATTGCCCCAGGTCGCGCTCGATCGTTTTCTGGTTCTGCGAGGTGGGCGGGATGATCTGGGCCGATTGGATCAGCCCCGCATCATCGATCTGGTAGCGATGGTAGAGGATACCGCGCGGCGCTTCGGTGCAGGCGTAGCCCCACCCGGCGCGGGGTTCCACCGGCACGGCGGGCTGCTCCGGCGGCTCATAGGCGGCGATAATCCGCAAAGCTTCGTCGCAGGCATAGACTGTTTCCACGCTGCGGACGATGATGCTCTGGAACGGGTTGGAGCAGGTTGGCCCCAGCCCCGCGGCCCGCGCGGCCTCCTGCGCCAGCGGCGACAGGCGATCATAGTTCAGGTTATAGCGGGCCAGCGGCCCGGCGAAATAGGCTCCACGCTCCTTCAGCCGTGACTGCAAGGCGTTGGAGTGCGCCACATGTTCTTCGATAAAGTGCGCGTCGTAGTCTTGCACAGCGATATCGAGACCCTTGTTCGAGACGAGCCGCCCCTCGTTGAAGGGATATTCGTCGGGATGGCGCAGGGCCACGAACTCGTAGTCCGGCGTGAAGTCGGGGAAGGGCAGCCCCGCCACCCACTGCGTTGTCTCCAGCGCCGCATCGCGCGCCCAGCGCAGCCGCTCGGCCAGGGGAGCCAGTTCGCGGCGGGTCGGCAGGCGGTAGAATCCGCCCACCCGCACGTT
>JBBSAN010000623.1:0-4585 GCA_038252265.1 Chloroflexia bacterium | reverse complement strand
CCGTGGGGGCCGGGTCGGTCGTGCGTGGTGCCTGAAATTAAATAGGCTGCCCACGCAGGGGGACCGTATTTAATTTCCTGCGCTCACGTCTACGCTCAATCCCGCGTATGCTTGGCAATTGGCGTAGGTATTGCCTGTTACGACCAGTTTATATACATCACTGCTTCTGATTTCTGCTCACGCACAGGCCTGTCCGTGTTTGACGCTGCTCCCCGGCTTTGCTAGAATGGGGCGAGGCCCTGCCCCTGCGACGGGCCACCATCCCCTCGCAAGGAGCACCCCCCAATGGATGAACCGACGCCCGCCGACCGTACCCGCACCGTGACTTGGGACGATCCGCTGATCGGTGCCCGCGCTGCACCGGCGTTGAGCGGCATGGCCTACTTGCAGGCGATCATGCGCGGCGAGCTACCCGCGCCGCCGATTGCCCGGTTGCTGGGCTTCACTCTGGCCGAATTAGTGGAAGGGCACGCGGTCTTCACCGTCACCCCGGCGGAGTACCACTATAACCCGATTGGCGTGGTCCACGGCGGGCTGGCGGCGACCCTGTGCGACTCGGCGATGGGCTGCGCGATCCAATCGACCCTCGCGGCGGGCGCGGGCTATACGACGCTTGAACTGAAGGTCAACTTCGTGCGAGCACTGACGATCCAGACCGGGCCGGTGCGCTGTGTGGGGAAGGTCATTCATGGCGGCAAGCGGGTCGCCACGGCGGAGGCGCGGATTGTAGACGGGGCGGGCAAGCTCTATGCCCACGCCACAACCACCTGCCTGATCTTTCCGCATGGAGGCGGCGCGGGGAGCTAGCCGCCTGATGCGGGGGGATTTCTGTCCCCTTCGTGCCGGACGGCGGCGACGCGCGGCCCGACTACCTGGAGCAAGTCGGCCAGGCGGATTTCGAGCGTCTGGTCGGAGCGGCCCGCGCCGCAAAAGATCTGGTCCATATCGAGCGTGCCCTGGTCGAAGACGACGATCACCCCGGCCATGGTCGGCACCGGGCTGACCCCGCCGGGAGCCACGCCCAACGTGGTTTCGACCTCGGCGGCGGTGGGCTGCACCAGCGCGGCGCGTTTGACCCCCAGCGCCTCGGCCAGGCGGCGATAATCCACCCGGTCTGCCCCCCGCAGGGCCACCAGCACCCACGGCCCTTCCTTCACCCGGAAGGCGACCGTCTTTAAGATCTGCTCCAGCGGGAAGTGGCCCAGGTAGTCCTGCACCGTACGCAACGGGGCGTGGGTGTAGATGGTGAACCGCACGCCGTGAGCCTGGAGCGTGGCGGCTAGCGCCTCGGCACTCATGGGGCGGGAAGTGTCGCCAGCAGCACATGGAACTCCGCCGTGAACGTCAGGGCGATATCCATGCGGCCATAGCGGGCCAGCAACTCGGCTTCGAGCTGATCGACGGCAGGGAACAGCACCTCGTCGGATAGCCGCCACGAGGCTGAGTACCAGCGTTCGCGGCGGTAACGCACGATTTCGGCGGGCGTTTGGGTGCTGGTCCACTGGGCCAGGGTGTGTTTGCGGATGGTATAGCCTGCGGCGGCCAGCCGGTCGGCAGCGCGGGTGCCACTGTTGGCATGGCCCTGCGGCGCGTCGTCCGCGTTCCCCAGGAGCTCGTTCCAACGTGTATTAATCCAGTCGGCCTCGCCCGGCTGCCATTCGTCCATGCCGAAGGCGAAGGCCCCGCCGGGCCGCACCACCCGCTGCACCTCGGCCAACACCGCCTCCCACGGCTGGACCAGATGAAGAATGTGGACGAACACCCCCGCGTCAAAGTCTCCATCGGCCAGGGGCAGGTGGCGCACGTCGCCCAGCACCGGGTAGGCGCTACCCGGCCCGCCTGCCGGAACCTTCTCACGCAGGCGACCCAGCATCCCGGCGGACACATCCACCCCCACCGCCCATACCGGGTGCGCGGCCAGCGGTCCCAGTACCCGCCCGGTCCCGGCTCCCACTTCGATTACCCGCACGCGCTCCCTGCTGGCGAACGGGGCGAGCAGCGTGTAGAGGCCTTCCCCGATTTGGGCGGAGACTGCGGGCGGCCAGCCCCGGCTCTGGTCGTAGATATCGGCAACACGGTCGAAATTTTTGACGGGTTCAGTGGTCATGGGTAAGTTATCCTTCGGGAATATCAGTTTCGAGCCAGGTTTTCAGGTTGAGCATGGCCTGGGCCGATTGCTTTTTCATGATGTCGCGCAGGAAGAGCGTATCGATCAGGCCGCCGAGCAGCCCGGTGACGGTGTAGGTCAGCGTGCGGGTGAAGACGACTTCGCCGCCACGCAGATCGAAGGTATAGACGATCCGGGCATTAAGCGGTGGGCCCGGGGCTTCCAGCGCCAGGTGGTGCGGGCGGGTGCGCTCGACGCAGGTCCATTGGGCGGTGCCGGTGCGCCCGGCGATGCGTGCTCGCTCGGTGATCTGCTCGCCCTGCTGCACGGGCTGGTCCACCGCCCCGCGCACCCCCAGCGTCGCCGGGTGCCAGCGCACCCAGTACAAGGCTGTCGTCGCCGTATCAAACACCGCCTCAATCGGGCGGCGCAGGAGGACCGTGTTGGAGACATATCCCATGAGACGGCTCGCTTCGGCGTGCTTGAGCGTGCTTAACCCTGCTGCTGGGCAGCGATCCGCAATATCGCCTGGAGACTCTTTTCCACGTCCTCATCCGTCGTGGCCCAGGACGAGACGCTGATCCGCATGGCCGTCTGCCCGTGCCAGACGGTGCCGCCGCACCAGCAGGTGCCGTCGGCCTGGAGCGCAGCGATCACCCGGCGGGTGGTGTCGGCATCGCCAAAGGAGACGAGCACCTGATTGAGCACTACGTCGTTGAGGATCGGGTAGCCCGCCGCCGCCAACCCCTCGGCAAAGCGGGTCGCGTGGCGGCAGCAGCGCTCGAACAGATCGGCCAGCCCGCTCCGGCCCAGCGACCGGATCGCCGCCCAGACCTCGATCCCTCGCGCCCGGCGCGACATTTCGGGGACGAACTGCACCGGCTCGCGCCGATCAGACTCGACCAGATAGGCGGCACTGGTCGCCATGGCGGCCTGGAGTGCGGCAGGGTGGCGGACGAAGGCGAGGCCGCAGTCCTGGGGCACATTCAGCCACTTGTGCGCGTCGGTGGCCCACGAGTCGGCCTCGGCCAGTTCGGCGGTCAGGTGCGCCCGTTCTGGTGCGACGGCGGCCCACAGCCCGAACGCGCCGTCCACATGGACCCAGGCCCCGGCTTTGTGCGCCCAGTCGCAGATCGGGCCGACGGGGTCGAACGCGCCGGTGTTGACGTTCCCCGCCTGCACGCAGACGATAGCCGGAGCGGTCAGGGCCGGGAGAACGTCGGCGCACATTCGGCCTTGCTCGTCGGTGGGCACGCGCACCACCCGTGTCCGGCCAAAGCCGAGCAGCCCCAGCGCCTTCATCAGACTGACATGCACTTCGTCGCCTACCACCATCGTGATCGGCGGGGCACCCCACAGTCCCTCGGCTTCGACATCCCAACCCGCCTGCTCCAGCACATAATGCCGGGCGGCGGCCAGGCTGGTGAGGTTCGCCATCGTTGCCCCGGTGGTGAAGCCGACTGCTGCCGTGGGCGGCAGGCCCAGCAGTTCCAGCAACCAGCCCTGCGCGATCTCCTCGATCCGGGTTGCCACCGGCGAGAGGGCGATCATGCCCGCGTTCTGGTCCCAGGCGGCGGCGAGGATATTCGCCGCCACCGTCGCCGGGAGCGCCCCGCCGACGACGAACCCGAAGAAGCGCCCCCCGGTGGATGCCACCGTGGCGGGCGAGCCGACCTCATCCAACAAGGCCAGCACCTGGGCCGGGTCGGTCGGCCCCGTCGGCAGGGGGCCGCCCAGCTCGGGCAGCCGCTCCAGCGCGGCGGGGGTCGGCCCGACCGGGCGGTTGTTCACCCCGGCCAGGTAAGTTGCACCGCGCTCGGCGGCATCGTGCATTAACTCTCTCATGCGATCCCTTCCCTGCGCTGCGTTCAGGGCCGTGCGGCGCTGCTGTCATTATAGCAGAAGCGGGGGTCGGTCGGCAGGGGCCGGGGATCAGGGATCAGGGATCAGGGATCAGGGATCAGGGATCAGGGATCAGGGGTTGGGGCATCGGAGGTTGTCGGCCCATCAGCAATTGTCATCCTGAACGCAGTGAAGGATCTTGGTGGGGTGTCTTGAGTTTTGCCGAAGCGGGTGACGTCGGCCTCAGCACCGCTGACCGCCAAGAAGATCCTTCACTGCGTTCAGGATGACAATGGGGGAGGGTTGACGAATTCCCGCACCCCCAACCCCTGATCCCCAACCCCCAACCCCTGACCCCCGCGCCCAAACTCCCCAAACGAGCGAGGGTATGGTATACTGAATTCGCTGATTTCAGCGCAGTACACCCCTATCAATGAGGTTAGGAGACGGCTATGTTGGATACTTATGGGGCGCGGGCAGTCCTCCGGGTGGGGAACCGCGAATATGAGATTTTCCGCCTGGACGCGCTGGCGAAAGAGGGGATTGACCTCCCCCGCCTGCCGTTCTCGCTGCGAATTTTGCTCGAAAACTTGCTGCGTAAGGAAGATGGACAAACGGTCACGGCAGAGGATATTG
>JBBSAN010000622.1:0-4599 GCA_038252265.1 Chloroflexia bacterium | reverse complement strand
GGCGCGATGCGCGAGGTCAGGGTCAGGTTTTGCAGTTCGGCGGCGAGGCGCGGTGAGACGGACTTCAGTTCGCCCACCGCCTTCATGCTCTGGGCATTGGCCTGCATGGACCTGCTGTTCGACATGTCCATCGCCATCATGTCTTCGCGGGGCGGGAGCGGTTGCGGGTTCAGGCTGACTTGGTCGCCGAAGCGGGCCACGCCCGGCGGTTCCGGCTGCGGGTTCAGGCTGACCATGCCGCCGGCCCGCATCCGGCCTGCGGGCGGGTCGGGCTGCGGATCAAAGCCCCGGATCACGCCGGGGTTAACCCGGATATCGCCCGGCGGGTCGGGCTGCGGGTTGAAGCCGCGGATCACGCCGGGGTTGACGAAGTGGGAGATCGGGCCGATGGGGTCGGGCGGGACCTTCGGGTTGATCAGGTCGGGGATGCGGATCACCGGGCGGCTGATCAGCACGTCCCACCAGCGAATGATGTAGGGCCACCAGCAGCTTTCGCGGTCCACATCATAGATTTCCACCTTGACAAAGGGGACCGGGCAGCTATCGGTGTGCCCGCCTTCGGTGTGGACCTTACGCACCGACCCGTCCACGCAGATGCGGATGGGCCGCCAGGGCCACCAGATGTGGCTGGGGATGTAGAACTGGGGCCGCAAGACGAAGCTATTCTCTTCGCGCACCCACTCGCTGGCCGCGAAGTGCTCGCTGTAGGCGCTCTCGCGCACTTCCTTCGGGTCGGCACCAGAAGGGCCAAGCACCACTTCCACGTCGAACGGCTTTTCGGCCCGCACCCGCACCGCGAACCGTCCCTCGCGGTCCACATTGCCGACGCCCACAACCTGCCCGTTCGGGCCGAACGCATAGGCCCGCAGCTTGGTGTCGCCGGGGACAGTCTCGGTCCCCTCTAGCTCGGCCTGCCCCTGGATGTGCATGTTCCCCTCACCGGCCTGGGCTGTATACCCTTCGCTCGACTGTGCCAGGTTGCGACTCTCGTCGTTGGTCATTTCTTCGTTATTCTCTGCCATTTTCGTAAAACCTCCTCAAACATCTGTACCAGATCATCTGTGGGCGCTAGCGCCCTGGGGTTCGCCAACGATAGAAGAGACAAATGGATATGAGACCGCTGTCTTGCTCTATCCTGCACCGATGTGTATGTGATCGGTATGGTGACACTATAGCAGAGGGGTATCGGTTCGCTGTCGGCACGGTTTGGCCGGGCGGTGATCGTAGATGCGACATTTTCACGAGAGGCATGATCAACCGCTGCGGGGAAACAGGCACCAGCGCCGTTTACTACCCGCACAGCGGACGGCATGTTCGCAGGAATGTCTGTGGGGGCGCGTGCTCGGGGGGTCTACGCCGGTAGCGGGGGTGCGGATGCTGTCGCAGCTATGAAGGCGGCTATCGCAAGTTGTTAACCATTTGCTAATCTCCTCTTAAAACCGGCCCATCATAATAAGACTGTAATCATGATGATGAAGCGGTAGGGCGGCGAATGGGGCTGTGGTCTGGTGCCTGGTGCCGCAACAGAGGAGCGCAACCGCATGGATTTGTATCTGGTGCGCCACGGTGTCACCGCCTGGAACCTGATGGGCCGCTACCAGGGCTGGTCGGATGTGGACCTCACGTCGGTGGGGGTGTGGCAGGCCCGTCAGACCGCCGCCGCCTTCGCCATCTACCGCGCCCAGCGGCATCCGCACTTTCGTGCGATCTATAGCAGCCCGTTGAGCCGCGCCTGGCGCACGGCGGGCATCATCGGGGATTGGTTGGGCTTGATCCCCAGCGCCGTGCCCGACCTGCGCGAGATGCACGGGGGCGCGGTCGAGGGCCTGACCCAGGCCGAGTGGCAGCCGCGCTTTCCCCATATCGGGCCGGGCTGGGATGACGATACCAACCTGGATTTCGGCTGGCCTGGCGGTGAAACGCGCCGCACCTTCCAGGCCCGCTGCACCCACGCCATCGCTACGATTCTTGCCCAACATGAGCCGACCGATCACGTGATCGTGGTCGCGCATGGCGGTGTCATTCGGACATACCTGACCGGGACCGTGCTGGCGGGCCTGCCTGCATCTCAGGCATTGGCTGTGGACAATTGCAGCATCACCCATATCCAGTTCGCCACCGAGCCGGGGGAAGGGGCCGCGGTTGGATGCCTGCGCGTCATGAATCAGGTAGACCACCTGCACGAACACGGCGCGGACGTAGAGGCGTTCGCCCGCCTGACGATGGCCCGTGACTGAGCAGGGGGTGTGGGGGTGGGGGCGTTCTGGGTCTGCTTACGCGGGGACGGTTTAGCGCGTCGGGGCGGTACCCGGCGGCACGAACTTGTAGCCCACGCCATAGATCGTCTGGATCATCTGGGGGTCGGCGGCGTCCTGCTCCAGCTTGGACCGCAGCCAGCGCACATGCACATCCACGGTGCGAGCGCCGCCGACAAAGTCGTAGCCCCAGAGCCGGTCGAGCAACACCTCGCGGGTGAAGGTCTGGCCGGGATGCAGGGCGAGAAAGGTCAGCAGATCGAACTCTTTGGGCTTGAGCGCCACTGGCTGCCCCTGGCGCAGGACCACATGCCCGGCCAAATCGATGGTCAGCTCCCCGCTGTAGATGACCGGCGACGGGGATTGCGTCCGCTGCGTTGGGCGCGGATCACTGCCGGGTCGCTCCCACGACGTGCCCCCGTGGATGGGTTGCCCCGCTGCCAGCTCCCCCATCTCGACTCGCCGGAGCAGGGCACGCACCCGCGCCAGCAACTCGCGCAGGCTGAACGGCTTGGTCAGGTAGCCGTCGGCCCCCAGGTCCAGCCCTTGCACCCGGTCGGCCTCGTCGGCGCGGGCGCTCAAAATCAAGATCGGGATGAGCAACTCGCGGCGCACCGCCCGGCAGACCTCGAAGCCGGTCAGGCCGGGCAGCATCAGGTCGAGCAGCAGCAGGTCGGGCCGGGCGCTGTAGGCCAGGCGCACCGCCGTAGGGCCGTCCTGGGCGATCAGCACGCGGTAGCCCTCCCGCTGCAAATTGTAGGCGAGGGTTTCCAGTAGTGTGGGGTCGTCGTCTACGACCAGGATTGTCGAAGTGGGTAGCTGCATAATGGGAGTGGCGAGTGCCGTCGGGGCCGGATCAATGGCTGGTGTTTAAACTAACCTGATCGTAACAGCCCGGCATTAAGCGGGTGTTAAGCGGGCGTTAGCAAGCTGTTAGCAACTTGTAAAGAGGGGCCAATTGTTAACGACCGTGACCCGCATTAACAAGCTGTTAACAAGCTGTTACCAACTTGCTAATCAGTTGCTAACAGGCCTTTAACGCTCAGCCGCTATACTTATCCTGGGCATATAGATATGCGTTCGACAATCACAAGGAGGAAAGAGTTCTCATGGTTCCTGTTACATTACGACGCTGGTTCGGCGCAGGCGCGCTGATCAGCACCTTGCTTTTAAGTGCGTGTGGCGCGGATGCCACTCCCACGACGACCCTCGCCCCGGCGACGGACACGCCGACCACCGGCACCAGCAGCACGGGGGCTGCCACAGCCACCGGTGCCCCTGCCGCCCCCACCAACACCCCGGTCCAGGTGGGCGACCCCAACGCCAGGTTGCTGATCAACGGCGCGGGCGCGACCTTCCCGGTGCCGATCTACACCAAGTGGTTCCAGACCTATATCACCGTGGACCCCAGCGTGCGCTTCAACTACCAGCCCATCGGCAGCGGCGCGGGCATCCAGCAGATCCAGAACCAGACGGTGGACTTTGGCGGTTCCGATGCCCCGCTGAGCGATGCGCAACTTACGGCGGCCAAGGGAGGCGAGCTGTACCACATCCCGACGGTCGCCGGGTCGGTGGCCGTCATCTATAACGTGGAGGGCGCGACCAAAGGCGTGAAGCTGGACGGAGAAACCCTGGCGAAGATCTTTGACGGGGCGATTACCACCTGGGATGACCCAGCGATCAAAAGCCAGAACGCCGAGATGGCCGCCATGCTCAAAGGCGATATCGCCGTGATCCACCGCTCCGACGGATCGGGCACGACCAACATCTTCACCGACTACCTGAGCGCGGTGAGCGCCGACTGGAAGGCGAAAGTCGGCAAGGGCACCTCGGTCAACTGGCCGGTGGGCCTGGGCGGGCGCGGCAACGCGGGTGTCGCGGGCCTCGTGCAGCAAACGCCGGGCGGCATCGGCTATGTCGAGCTGGCCTACGCTAATCAGAACAAGCTGCCCTACGCCTTCATGAAGAACGCGGTGGGTGAGTTTGTCGAGCCAACCCTGGAATCGACCGGCCTCGCCGCCGAGGGAGTCAGCACCGTGCCCCCGGACCTGCGCCTGTCGATTGTGAACAGCAGCAAATCGGGGGCCTACCCCATCGCCGGGTTTACCTACATCCTCGTCTACAAGACGCAGACGGACGCGGCGAAAGGCACCGGGGTCGCCAAGTTCCTGTGGTGGGCCATCCACGACGGCGAAGCCCAAGCCGCCACGCTGGAATATGCCCCGCTGCCCGCCGCCGTGGTGACCCTGGCCGAGGCCAAGATCAAGGCGCTGGACTGCGGCGGCAGCCCCTGCTACAAATGACGAGTGGCGAGTTGTGAGTGGCGAGTTGTGAGAGGCGCGAT
>JBBSAN010000621.1:0-4602 GCA_038252265.1 Chloroflexia bacterium | reverse complement strand
ACCACTGACGCTCGACGCCCTGCGCAAAGGGCTGGGGGCGAATGCCGCCCGGCTGGAAGCGGCGCTGGGGCGCTTGACCGCCGATCTCCATGACGGGAATCGGGGTCTCCGCGTGCAGCGGCACGAGGCCACCGTCCAACTGGTGACCGCGCCCGCGCTGGCCCCCGACCTGGAACGCTTCTTCGGCTACCAGGCCACGCAGCGGCTCTCCCCCGCCGCGCTGGAGACGCTGGCGATTATCGCCTATCGCCAGCCGGTGACCCGCCCGCAGATCGAGGCGATCCGGGGCGTGGACAGCAACGGCGTGCTCAACACGATCCTGAGCCGGGGGTTGGTGGCCGAGGTGGGCCGCCTGGAAACCGCCGGGCACCCCATCCTCTACGGCACCACCCCCGCCTTCCTGCGCCACTTCGGCCTGACCGACCTGACCGAACTCCCCCCCCTGGCCGAATCCGACCGCGCCCGCTTGCAAGAGGCGTGAGGATCAAGGAGCCGTTCATGTTTTGTCCGAAATGCGGAAGTGAGCTTGTTACCAGGAACGGGGTCTTCTATTGTGAACCGGGGGCTTAATGCCTTTTCCACACGGCTCACGCCGTGGGCTAGCGTCTGTCGCCCCTCCGGGGCTAAACGGGACCGCTCCCTGCACGGATTTATATAAGTGAGGCCCGGCGCGTGCGCCGGGCCTCTACTATCGTCGGAACGGTGGGAGCTAGACCTTGAAGTAGTGGTCGAAGTCGCCGTCCCAGCCGGTGGGGGTGAAATCGCCCGATTCGGGGTCCTGGGTGTAGACGCCGCGGTACGCACCCCCCGCGATGTGACCTAGCGCGTCCACCAGCGCGTCCACATCCTCGAAGGTGTTGTAGAGGCCGAAAGAGGCGCGAATCAAGCCGGGCATCGCGGTCTTGTTGCGCGCCACCAATTCGACGCGGACGGCCTCCGCCTCCGCATGGGAGAGGCCGAGCAGGTGCAGGATGTAGGGGTGGGCGCAGAAGCAGCCGTTGCGGACCCCGATCCCGAATTCATAGCCCAGGATCGCCGCCACCAGGAAGTGGGACACCCCGGCCAGGTTGAACGGGATCGCCCCGACCCGCGTCGCCGCCTGATCGGGGTTGGCGTCGCCCAGGATCTGGATACCGGGCACCTCGCGCAGGCGGCGCAAGGCATAGGCCGTCAGGTCGGCCTCGTGCTGCGCGACAGCGTCCATGCCGATGGCCTGGAGCTGGCGGATCGCCGCCGCCAGGGCAATCGCCCCGACCGTGTTCGGGCTGCCTGCCTCGTCACGGTCGGGCGCATCGGCCCAGACCACATCATCGATCATGACGATTGCCACCGTGCCGCCGCCCCGCATATCGGGGTCGCCATGCTCAAATGTATCACGCCGCCCGACCAGGACGCCGGTGCCCACGGGCGCATACATCTTGTGCGCCGAGAACGAGACATAATCCAGGTGGCCGGGGTCGGACAGCGGGAGCATATTGATGGCGCGATGGGGGGCCAGTTGGGCGCAATCCACCGCGATCTGCGCGCCTACGGCGTGGGTCTTCTCGGCCAGCCGGTGGATCGGGTTGATGAAGCCGGTAACGTTGCTTGCCCCGGTGATCGCCACCAGCGCCAACCGGTCGCCATACTCGGCCAGCTTGGCGTCGAAATCGGCCTCGTCCAACCGCCCATCGGGCAGGGCCGCGACGTGGACGGTGTGCGCCGCCGCTCGCCAGGGTAGATCGTTGGAGTGGTGCTCCATCATGCTGACCAGCACCACATCACGCTCCGGCGTGAAGGGGAAGCGCCGGGCCAGCTTGTTGATCGACTCGGTGGTGTTCTTGGTGAAGATGCAGACATGCTCCGTCGGGTCGGCATGGACGAAGTCCAGCACCACATGTCGGGCCTGCTCGTAGGCGTGGGTGGCAAGCTGGCTCTTGAAGCCGGTGCCGCGATGCACGCTGCTGTAATAGGTGAAAAAATGATTCACCGCTTGCTGGACGACCAGAAGCGGTGGCGTGGAGGCGGCATTATCAAGATTGACGTAACAGCGACAGCTACCGTCTAGCAACGGTACGTCGCTTTCCAGGCCCACAAACAGATCGCGGTAGCTTGCTACCGCAGCGTGCGTCGTCATGGAAGTATACTCCTTTGTATACCGGGGGATCCCGGCAGGCCGGGATCGGGTCGAACTCAGCCGCCGCTCAGCGCCAGCACGCCGGGCACATAGGTGCCAACGTGTTCCCGCAGCGTTCGCACGGTGGCAGCCAGGGTGGCAATCGTGTAGTCCACATCGGCGGGGGTGTTTTCGTGCCCCAACGTCAGCCGTAGCGAGCCACGGCCCAGCGCGTGCGGCGTGCCCAGCGCCGCCAGGACGTGGCTGATCGTGGGTGAGCCGCTGTGGCAGGCCGAGCCGCTGGACGCGCAAATGCCCGCCAGATCCAGGCTTAACAACAGGTCTTCGCCGGTGACGCCGCCGAAGCAGAAGGCGACGTTGTTCGGCAGGCGTTCGGTGGGGTGGCCCTGGAGATGCGCATCGGGGATCTCTCGCTCGATGCCCGCAATCAAGGCGTCACGCAGGGCGGTGATGCGGGGCACGTCTTCGGCGGCGAGAGCGGCGGCGCGGGTCAGCGCGGTGGCGAGGCCGACAATACCGGGGACATTCTCGGTGCCGGAGCGCCGCTTGGCCTCCTGCCCCCCGCCGTCTTGCTGTGGGATGAGCGTGGTGCCGGTGCGGACATAAAGGAAGCCGACGCCTTTCGGCCCATAGAACTTGTGCGCCGACATCGCCAGCAGATCGACGTGCAGGCGATCCACGTTCAGGTCGAGCGCGCCGCCCGCCTGCACCGCGTCGGTGTGGAACAGCACGCCCGCCGCCCGGCAAACCGCGCCGATCGGGGCCACCGGTTGGACCGTCCCGACCTCGTTGTTGGCGTACATCACGCTGACCAGGGCGGTGTCGGGGCGGATTGCCGCCGCTATGTCCTGCGGGGCTACCCGGCCTGTGCTATCCACCGGGAGGATGGTCACCGCGAAACCCTGCGCCTCCAGCGTCTCCACCGAATGGAGCACGGCGTGATGCTCAGTCGCCACGGTGATCACATGGGTGGAGGCGTGCCCCGCCCGGCGGTGTGCCCAGGCCGCGCCTTTGATCGCCAGGTTATCGGCCTCGGTGCCGCCGCTGGTGAAGACAATCTCGCGGGGCCGCGCCCCCAGCACCCCGGCTACGGCGCGGCGCGCCCCTTCCAGCCCGGCGTTAGCCGCCCGCCCCTGCCGGTGGACGCTCGACGGGTTGCCCGCCCATTCAGTGAAGTACGGCAGCATGGCCGCCACCACCTCCGGGTGGGTCGCCGTCGTGGCGGCGTGGTCCAAATAAATATCCGGTTGCGCCGAGTCCATTTCTCAATCCTCCCAGGCTAGCACGTGGTCTGAGGGTATTATACCATACTGGGGTTTGGACGAGGTACGCGGTACGCGGTACGCGGTACGCGGTACGCGGTACGCGGTACGCGGTACGAGATATGAGGTATGAGATAATGAAACCTCAGCACGCAGCACTCAGTCCGTTGTAGGATATGGCTCTGTCCATTGATGGTGGGGATTCCCCGATGCCTGAGGCACCCGACTATCAATGGACAGAGCCATATCCTACAACGGGTAGCAAGGGTTATCACCGGATCTCAGTCGGGGGACTCTTGAAAAACGCTGAAAAACATGTTATGGTACAAATGTTCGCTAGAGCGTAGAAAGGCTCCACGCGCTCTCACCGAAACCAAAGACACTCCCAACTTTTCGAGTAGAAAGGAATCCTCTATGCCAGTAGAAGACAACACGGCGGACGACACGACAAACACGGGATTCACGGACGAGGAACGGGCCGCGATTAAGCAGCGCGCAAAAGAGCTGAAGGCGGCAGCGCGCCGCGGCCCGCGTGCAGCCAAGGTGGACGAGGAAAGCACCGTGCTCGCGAAGATCGCCGAGATGGAGGAACCGGATCGCGCCATGGCCGAGCGGCTCCATGCGATCATCAAAGCCAGCGCGCCAACCCTCGCCTCGAAACTCTGGTACGGGATGCCGGCATATGCCAAGGACGGCAAGGTTCTCTGCTTCTTCCAATGCGCGCAGAAGTTCAACACGCGGTACGCGACGTTCGGCTTCAACGACGTGGCGAACCTCGACGAAGGTGGCATGTGGCCCGTTGCCTTCGCGCTGAAGGAGTTGACCGCTGACATCGAGGACAGGATCAGCGCGCTCGTGAAGCAAGCGGTGAGCTGAGGGCGTGCTGTCTGGCATGGCTTGACCGTTACGACGGACGACCGCAAAGACGACGACCACTGGAGCTACTGGGGAAAGACGTTTTGTTAGGCGTACTTACGCACTCAATCCTCAGTCCTCGTCACCGCGCCAGGAAGCACTCATAAAGCGACTTGATGTCGGTCAGGCCCTTGAGCAGGGTGGGCATGAGCGGGCGGAAGGCGAGGGGGTAGAGTTCGTGGCGGCGGCGGTCGCTGTAGATGTAATTGTCGGCCAGCGTGGTCACATCGCCGGTGGCCCAGACCTGCCCGGCGGGCACCCGTGAGGCCACGCGGCTGGCGGTGTTGACCACGGGGCCGATGGTGGTGT